>CAJACJ010000345.1 GCA_903938205.1 uncultured bacterium | reverse complement strand
TTGGCGCGCCCAAAGCTGATCAAGGCGCGATTGATTCGGGCGCGGTGGAAGTTTTTGAGCGTGATGCGCACGGGTGGCACAATGTTGCCACTCTGGTTTCAAATCCTCCAATGGCGGGCGCGTTGTTTGGACTTTCGGTCGCGATTGACGCTGGACACATTCTTGTTGGCGCGCCAGGCGATCGAACCAATGGCACAATGTCTGGTCGCGCATTTCTTTTTACGCGTGGCGCCAATGGTTGGACGTTGGACACCTCACTTTCCTATCCAATCGGAATTCGCGGGTGGTTTGGGACATCCGTCGCCATTCATCAAGATTGCGTTTTAGTTGGCGCGCCACGCCTGACACGTTCTCATCAAACCGACTTTGACGCACGTGGCGCGGCGTTTGAATTTAAAAAAACAAGTGACGGCTGGCGGCATGTTTCAACCATCATGCCTGCTAATTCTTTAGAGGGCGATTCATTTGGCTGTTCACTTGCGCTTCACAAACAACACGCAGTGTTTGGCGCAAGCACGGACTCGCTTGCGGGTTGGCTTGCAGGCGCGGCCTTTGCAGGCAAGCGATTGCCAACCGGCCAATGGAATGTCGAACGACTTCGCGCGCCAGATTGCGCTGAGCAACAACTCGCTGGTCATGTGGTTGCAATTTACAACTCACGCATTGTGGTTGGTCGCATGGGCAATCCAGAAGAAGAACCGCCCCCAGGCGCGCTCTCTGTCTTCACAGTCCTGCCATTGCAAAGCGATCAGAAAGAGGCGCCAACAACATCGCCCATGGGCGCGGAGGCGGCGCCATAAAATTGCTCGATCACATTGCGCCAGTCATCCATGGTCACGCATTGAATGAACGCATTTTTCACTTCTTGTTCATTCGGATGATGCGCGGCAAACTTGATTCCAAATTTACGCATGCGCCGACCGGCGTTACGTTCGCCATGAATAGTTTCCGCAAAAAGACAATGTCGCAGAAGCGCGTCGCGCTGTTCATGTAACTGGGGAAGCCGCGGCTGTTTTCCCGCCATCAAGTCACGCGCCTGGGTGAATATCCAAGGATTTCCAATGCACCCGCGAGCCACGCTGACCGCGTGAACTCCGCATACATGCAACATGTGAAAAATATCCTGCGCAGTCCAAATATCACCAGAGCCCATGACAATGCGATCGGGTCGGCGCGCCACAAGATCCGTAAGCACTTCCCACTTTGCAAAGCCTTGGTATTTCTGAAGCACAGTGCGCGCGTGAACCACCGCCCATGCGAATCCAATTTCATACGCGGAGTCGAACACGCTTTCAAAGTTGCGCGCCATCTCCGGCGTGTCATCCCATGCGCGGCGCATTTTCACGGTGCACGGAATATTTTTTGGAACCGCCTCGCGCACAGCTTTTAATACTTCCACAGCTTTTTGCGGATGCGCCAAAAAATGTCCGCCGCGATTGGACTTCTTAATTTTCTTCACTGGACACGCCAAATTCACATCGATCACGTCGTAGCCCATCTTCACCAAAATCAACGCGGCTTGGGCCATCTCGTCGGGGTGCGTGCCCATCACTTGACCCGCAATCGGATGGTCGTCCAATCCAGCGACCACATTGTCCTCCACTTCACCAAGACCACATTCACTGGCGATTAAATCTGGATCCTCTTTGCGCCGACCTTTGCCACCGTTGATCAACGTTTGATCAAGCAACGCTTCGGTAATGCAAAACGGCGCGCCATGGCGACGAGCGATCAACCGCATGGCGCCATCGCTGTAACCAGCCAGGCCCGCTTGAAAAAATGGCGCGTCGAATCCAGGAACCGTTGCGGGAATGCGCGGATCAATTGTGTAATTGCGCGCCACTTCGGCGGCCATTTCAAATGGCGGCCGCGGCGTCTGGCCTTCTGGTTCTAGGGAAACACTCACGCCATGAAGCATATTGCAGCCGCTATGCTTTCCAATGTCATGATTCGAACTTTTCTAAAAAAGTTTCAGTGGATTGCGATCATGCCAGTTCTTTTGGGCACGGCGGTTTCGTGCACCATGGTTCCCTACGAACCAGAAAAAGCCACGCGCCCCTATCCATTTGAACTTCCTCAAGGAAGCGTGGTGCAAATTCAAGTGATTCCGCGAACGGACGCGCTAGAAATTATCAACGCAACCGCCGTCAACTACACAAATTTCGACCTGTGGTTGAATCAGCGCTATGTGGTTCACATGCCGGAACTTCTCGCGGGTCAAACAGTGCTTGTTCCTCTTGATTCCATGTGGGATCAATCTG
>CAJACJ010000344.1 GCA_903938205.1 uncultured bacterium | reverse complement strand
ATAGCGGCGGTTCGTCCAGTTGGCGACGCAACTTTCGACACAATCACATGCAAGGGTTGGAAAGTTGTCGACGCGGACGCAAAGACGCGAATTATGGCGTGCACCAAAGCCGATGGAAGCGCGACCGTGGGATGGATTGACCAAGATGCGAAATTACGAATCAATGCGGGAACCTTTGCCGATGGTGAAGCGGCTTTGACATTCGCTGACAAGAACGAAAAGAAGCGCATCACTGCGGTTATTGATGGCGAAGGAAGCGGAACTATGGCGTGGGCCGACAAGCGCGGCGATGTGCGCATTGGCGCGGGCATTGACGCCAATGGAAACGTGCTGCTGCCAACGTATGACTTTATACCGCTGAAGAAACCGTAAACAATTATTCAAATCAACCCGGCGAGAATGTAAATTGAAAGTCAGTCATTTAGAAAATCGCACACACTCTTCGTAATCACATGAGTAGACTTCAATGATGAGCGCCCCCACCGATCCAGTACAACTTGTTCCAGGCAACTCTCTGATTACCAAGACGCCAGATGAAGGCCGACAACTCGCAATTAAAATGTCGCGCTTGATCATCAAAGTCACGCAACCAGACGCCGCGGTGCGTGAACGACTTCGTTCGGTGTACGCCGAAGATGCCGCAATGCTGATCGCGATCGGACAGACGGTGGCCATGGAATTTGCCACCATCGCCGCGGCCAACAACTATTGGAAGTGAATCGCCCGAGTTTGAGGTGATTTTGCTGGCCCGAAGTTTTTACCAGAGCGCATTTCGTGATTTGGGCAAAACACACTACTCTTCTACGCCCATGCCAGTGGTCAGCGCATCCAATCTTCGAATCACTCTTGGCGCCAAGACCGTTCTTGATGGCGCCACATTTGCCATTGAACCCGGTGAGCGCGTGGGACTTGTTGGCCGCAATGGTTGCGGCAAAAGCACGCTGCTGAAAATTCTCTGCGGCAAATTAAAACCAGAGGGCGGCGAAGTGAGTTTGTTGCGCGGCGCGCGCCTGGGATATTTGGAGCAAGAGCCCCGCTTTGATCCATCGCTCACATTGCAAGAAGTGGCGGCGCAAGGTTTACGCGAAGGCACATCCGCGCGCGCGGAACTTGATCACGTGTTTGAAGAAATGGCCACGGCGCAAGGCGCTGAGTTGGAAAAACTGTTCGAGCGCCAGATCGCGCTGGAGGAAAAGCTGGAGCGCTCTGGCGGTTGGTCAAGCGACCACTTGGTGGAGGCCGTGCTTCACGGACTTAGTTTCACCGACGAGCAATTTACTATTCCAGTGAGCGGACTTTCTGGCGGACAAAAAGCGCGGCTGGGTTTGGCGCGGCTACTTCTTGAGGAGCCTGACGCCCTGCTGCTTGATGAACCGACAAACCATTTGGACATTGTTGGGCGCGAATGGCTTGAGACATTTCTCAGCGACACGTATCAAGGCGCGGTTGTGATCATTAGCCATGATCGCCGTTTGCTTGACAAAGTTGTGCACCGCATTGAGGAAATTCACGAAGGCGGCACGCGCAGTTATCCAGGCAATTACCACGCCTTTGTTGATTTGCGCATGGAGCGTCACTTGACGCAAATGCGCGTGCATGAAAAGCAATTGGACAAGATTCGCTCCGAGGAGCAATTCATTTTGAAGTACAAGGCTGGTCAACGCGCCAAGCAAGCGCGCGGTCGCGCCACTCGACTTGCGCGTTACAAAGAAGACAGTCTGGTTGAGCGGCCAATCGAGCTTGACTCCATGCGACTTTCGCTGCCCAAGGGTCCGCGCATTGGCGACTCCGTTGCGGTGTGCGAGGACTTGCAGAAAACACTTGGCGATCGCCTGCTCTTCAAGAATTTGTCCATCACCATTAAGCCGGGCGACCGCATTGGAATCATCGGGCCAAATGGCGCGGGTAAGACCACGCTCATTCGCACGCTGCTTGGAGAAATTCCATTTGATGTGGGAACAGTTCGCCAAAGTCCAAAGTTACATTCGGGTTGGTTCAAGCAAACGCATGAGCATTTGGATTACACGCTGAATGTGTGGCAATATTTGCAGCGCACCGTGCCGTCGCGGCCCGGTCTTGGAAAGTTGAACGAGCAAGAGTCGCGCGATTTGGCTGGCGCGTTTTTATTCTCTGGCTATGAGCAGGAAAAATTGTTGGGTGAAATTTCTGGCGGCGAGCGCGCGCGCGCGGTGCTTGCCGGTCTTGTCGCTGGCGGCCACAACTTGCTGGTGCTAGACGAACCAACCAACCATCTTGATATTCCAAGCGCCGAACGTTTGGAGGACGCGCTTTCACTTGATGCCGATGATGGCGGCTACGACGGCGCGTTGTTGCTTGTCAGCCATGACCGCGCGCTGCTTGCGGCCACGTGTGATCGATTGATCATTCTTGATGGCAATGGAAACGCCACCGTGTTTGATGGGAACTACGACGAATGGGTGCTGAAGCAAGCCGCGATCGCCAAAGCGGCGGCGGCTTTGCCGCAAAAGTCTGCGCCCGCGGCGGCGAAGCCAAGCCAAAACAATAAGCAAAACACTTCCAGCAATGGCGGGGCCGCGAACAGCTCTGCTGGCAACACATCAAAATCGCAAACAAGCACCAAGGAAAAATCAGCGCGCGATCCGTTCGCGGCGTTGTCGCTTGAAGAACTTGAAAAGCAAACCGCGAAGTTGGCGGCGGACTTGGAGAAATTGGACAACACAATCGCCAAGCCTGAGACCGCGCGTGACCACAAGAAACTGGCCACTCTGCTGGCCGATCGTGAAAAGTTAGTCACGCGCCATCAAGCTTGCGAGCATTCATGGCTTGCGCGCGCGCAGTGAGCACTTGTTGCAGCTGAATGACACGCGGGGCAAAATTTTTGCGTGCTTAATTTCTGAAGATGTTGCACCATGCCGCAACGCGTTTCTGAATGCCAAAAAAAAGTCCGCCTCGAAGTTTCCTCCAAGGCGGGCCTGCGGTGGTTGCTTGTGTGTGCGTGAGAGCCGAAATTTATTTCACCGTCATCATGATCGCGCTCGTTTCCATGGCGTCAGCGCCAGCCATTTCAATCACGGCTTCATCGCGCGCCGCCGCCGCGATGGTCTCATCGTCCGCCTCCAACATTGAATCCTGAATATCAAACTGCGCGTTCGCGCCAACCACCGTGGCCGCACCGGTGGAACTATTTCGCTCGAACGTGCTGGCGCGAATTTTTGCATTGGCGTCCAACACATACATGGCCGCGCCAGAATCATTCGAGAAATTGCCTTGCATAACGCAGGCATTTAAATTCACATTGGCGCGGTCGCTGTACAAACCACCGCCCCACGCGCCGCTCTTGAGGCGATTATTTGTCAATGAAACATTGAACATTTGCATCGAACCACCAAGGGCGTACACGCCGCCGCCACATGTTCCGGTGGCGTTGCCGTCAACTTTGCAATCATTCATGCGCACATCGGATTGCCAAGACCACAGACCGCCGCCCTCCACCGCCGATTTGTTCAGCGCGATCGCGCAGTGATCAAATTGCGCTTTGGAATTGCTGGCAGAAACGCCGCCCATGTTGTTGGTGAATGTGCAATTCATAATGGTCGCGTTGCTGCCCTGCATGGCCAAGCCGCGACCATTTTCACCACGACCATTTTGAATGCAAAAACCATCAATCATGAATTTTGAATTCTCAATGAACGCAATCGGACCGTCGCGACCATCTCCAAGAATGCTGGTGCTTGCCGCGCCGCCGACGGATTGAAGAGAAATATTTTTGCCATGAACGCGAATGTTCTCGCGGTACTGGCCAGGCGCCACAAAAATCATGGCGCCGTCAGATGCTTGATTAATGGCGCCTTGAATGGTTGAAACCTGTTCAGGTACCAAAATCACGCCAGCGTTGTTGTGAGTTCCTTCGATCGTTGTGGACATATTGCCGACCAAACGTGCGGTATCCGCATTCAATGAACTGACAAATGATCCGCGCCACAGCGCCACCAATGAAGCTGCGACCACCAAGGTCAAACTTAAGCCTCCAAGAATTTCCTTCTGGTTGTTTTGCGTGTGCGTCATTTGATGTGTTTGATTCGTGTTGTTCATGACCAGCGCCTTTCAAAGTTGACTTGATTTTGCGTGACGGACGTCACGCAACACAACTCCACCACCGACGCGCTGATTTGAATTTGCTTTTCACTCCAACCGCCGCAATCCATTTCGCAGTTCAGTTGGGCGCGACCCTCCTCGCGTCCAACCCTTTTCCCCCCACTCGCTCGCGGTTTCCCTCCGCGGCGAGCCTTGGCAACTTGCGGTCGAACTTCAATCAACCGCAATCTCTTTCCGACACTCGCGCTTTCCCAAACGCAAGTCCCATTCCAACTCTCACGGGTTCCCGCCCATGAGTTCTTTCCAACACTCGCGCTTTCCCAAACGCGATCCCTTTTCCAATCTCGCAGGTTCCTTACGCCAGCGAGGCCGTTCCCAACTTGCCTTCCGGACCACCCCTCCGTGGTCCGTCTTGCACTGAAAACAATGTCGAATTCAATTTTCAAAATGCAAATTCCTTTGTGAAATTTTCCAAAATTGCTTGTCTGAAGCCAAAAATCTGCCTCTTTTCACCAATTCGGCCAGATTGCCACATGACTGAAGCCAATTTCTAGAAAAATGTTGCAAAGATGCACATATGCAAGGCGGACTTTTTCAACCCTTGAAATGGCTGCCGCATTTATTGCGTACAACCATCATTCTGGCGGCATGCGCGTTGATGTTGCCCGCGTGCAAAGAAACTCCATTTCGATTTGATGTCGTGCCCATGCCTGTTGGAAGCAGCAGCTTGATTCGCGCCGGCTATCACGGAGATCACGCAAGCTGGACGTGCATTGACAAAATTCATGACGAATATTTAACGCAGTGGCAAGCCACGGTGCAGCGGGAAATCACGGGCATCATTTATTCAATTCGTCAACGTAGCAACGCGCTTGATCCGCGCATGCAAGGATCGTGGATGAAGGATGTTGTATTCATGGAGACTCTGCGCAAGCGGCACGGGTCGTTGTTGTCGCAGCTGACATTGCTGGATCAAAATTTATTTGCGCAATGGGGCGAATGCGTTGGCAGGCAGCACGCGGGGTTGATGGAGGATCTTGCAATGGACCGCGCCATTGCCCGCGCTAAAAGTGTCGCAACTCCTGGGGCGCAATCGTTTATTGATTTGCGCGAGATATTGACCAATCTCAAATTCACTTCCGAGCAACGCGCTTTGTTTGATGACCACATGAAGACCTACTCCCGCGACTTGTTGCCCGCGGCCAATGAGTTCGCAGCCGCGCATATTCGCAGGCCAATCGATGGAAATGATGAGGCCATTCACAAGGCGGCCAGCAAAATTGCCGCGCTGAATGTGCGCACTCTTGAAATGTTGCAAGGCATAACCGACCAAGATGCCGTGGATCGTTTCAAGATTGGATTTGTGAATCATGAGTCATGGAAACCAACCGAATGGCAAAAGGCGGCGCCATTGTTGATTGTGCGTTTGCCAAACTTGCAGCAGCCGCAGCGGGTTGAGATTGCCAAGATTGTGCTGGAGTGGGAGAAGGAAGACAGGGAGTTGGCGCTTCGAATTGCCACCGCCTTTCTACGTGGCATGGATGACCCGCGCGCGAAACTTGCCAAGGAAGCGCGCCAAGAATTGTTGAAGCAACGCAACATGGCCATGGTGAAAATTGCCGGCGATCAATACAAGGACTTGCTGGCTCCGCTGCGCAAACAGTCGGGTCAACAACTTCGCGACAGCATTGCCGCGCTTTTGCCAAGCGAGACACTGAACGATGTGTTCGCTGTGCTCACTCCACCGCCGCCAGACGCCACACCCGATGGCTGGCCCATTCGCAAGAGCGCGGAAACATTCGCGCTGTTTCTGCCGCCAGACTTTCAGCCATGGGTGGAAAGTCGTCTGCGCCCGTTGCAGCCACACGGAGACACTGAAAACGTAACGTCCATCACGCTACTGGCGGACAGTGTTGAAAACTGGAATAAATCATTTCAGGAACACTCAGGGAAAATTAAAGTGGCTGAAGACCGCATGAAAGAGGCGAGTTCGCCTGACATCTCCGTTCCAGAGGCGCAGCGGCGATTGCGCGCGCTTGTGTCTGAAGTTGATTCCGCACGCAACGCGCTCACCAAGATTGAAGACGACACCATTGCCGAACTTGCGGCGGTGCTTGGTTTGGATCCAAATGATCCGCGCGTTGAACGATTGCGCATTGAGCGCGTGGTGACTGCGTCCAACATTGATTGGCGAAAAATTCCCGCGGGATCCCTGATTAAGATTGACCGCGAAGCAACCATTGATGTGCCGACGGCATTCGCGCAAGCCAAACTTTCCCCCGCGGCCAGCGCCATTACGGATGCCGCCATTATTGATGCCGCGGTTCCACTGGTAGAAAGTTCAGACCGTCTACGCACCGCCACCATTGACGCGCTAAGAAGCTTTGTGTTGAACTTAAAAAAAATGATGACGGAGTTCAAGTTTGACGAGAAGGATCAAGTTGCCAGCGAAGAACGTTTGCGAGAAATTATTTCCTCCGCGACCAAGAGCGTGGAACCCACCGCACGCGCACGTATTGCAGTGCAACAAGAACTGTTACATGACACGTGCATTGCCCTTGCCAGCGACGACGCGCGCGAACTGAAGAACGCCTATTGGCGCTTCGCCTATCCGGAAATTTTCTATGACCGCCACCCCGCCGACGATCTATTTGATCAAATGATGGCGGAATTGCCAGCAAATGAAAGCCGCGAGCACGCCACCGAACTGCTTGCCCTTCGCCAAAGCGCGCAAGATGAATTGCTGAACCGAATCATCGACGCGCGCAAACTGTGGGCGAATGATGACTTCACTATTTCTAAAAATAATTTTGACCAACTGCAACGACGCGCGCCCGCGCTGGCGATTTTGCTGAATGTGTGCGAGGAAATCAATGTGCGCGCGCTGCGTGAAATGGCGTTGATGGCAGGCGAAGATTCCAACGCGTGGAGAAAACTGACCGACTGGGTGGAAACGCCTTGGATGTATTCAGCGAATTAGCCGCACGCTGATGAGCGAGTCGGATCAAATGTCAGTGCGGAAATCCGCCCTGCGCATTCAAATCTGCAATTCAGGTCTTCCACTTTTTGCTTGGCGCTGGCGTTGGCGCTTCATCATCCACCTTCTTGCCAATCATGAGATAGTTGAAACCGCGCAGATAGAAATTTCCGTCCTCGGCGCCTTTGCGGAACGCGCCGCTTTCCAACTTTGAATTTTTGCGCGCTACGCAAATAATGTCCACAGGCTGAAACAACTCGCGCATCATGGCGAACAATTCAAAACCAATCGGCATGAACACACCCGCGCCCTTGCCCGCTTCGCCGCGGCGCTTGCGCCACGAATCGCTGACATAAATAGCCATATAGCGGCGGTTTTTCAGCACACGGTGCATCTGCTTCAACACCAAATGCATGGCTTCGTAATAGTCGCGTCCACCATTCTCATCCCCCGCGTCAAGCTTGCCGATACAGCGCGGGTCCTCGGAGTAATTCACGTGCGTCGAATACGGTGGATCAATAAATGCAAAGTCCACGCTTGAGTCGGCGATCGGAAGTTTGCGCGCGTCGGCCTGCGCAATGTCCTCGCGCGACGGATCCAAATCAAATGCCACGGGCTTGCGCTCCAAGTGCGCGCACACATCAATGGTGGTTCCAGAACCGCACATGGGATCAAGCACGCTGTCGCCCACGCGCGTGTAGCGGGTCAATAACTGCCACAACACCCACGACGGCGTGGCGCCCACGTAATCCTTATCGCCCTGCATGGTGACTTTGAAACCATCCTTATCCACGGCGTCATAGTGCTGGCTTGGATATTCCCAAAGCGTGGTTGCAAAAACTTTCAGCGTGGGCCGTTGCGATGGTTTCATGCGGCAAGTCTATTGCAATTTGAAAAATTTAAAGTATTTGTTGGATATTTTGGAATTGGATGTATATTATGAGTTGCATGCTTGTGCGTTTGACCAAATTCTTGTGCTTGACCATGCTCATCTTGGGAAGCATGTCGTTGCGTTCATTGCACTCGATTGCGCATTCCAATTCCGCTGGCCATGCCAATAGTGCTTGCATCACCCAAAGCCACGCAGCGAATGAACATGCGCAAATAGCGCTCAATATCGCTAAAAATGAAGCGCCAACTCATCATCTAGATGACTGCGCTCATGATGAGCCAGCTTCGCACAATCCAGCCACCGAGCACCCCTGTGGCATTTGCGATGACCTTGCCCTGGCCTCCATTGACGCTGGCATATTGCTTGAACCATTGGTCCTTGAGCGCGCCAACAACGCGTTTGAAATGACCCGCGCTGAACGCCCTTACGCGATCCAGTCACCCAAGGTCGCTTTGGCTAATCCTCCACCCACCATCTGAACAACTCCGCTCGCATGCGGTCATGTGTGAAGCCACGCGATTTTTACGTGTCTTCGTGTTGTTTGATCTGGTTTGACATCGTGTGATTTCAAATCCACGCCAGTAGATGGGATGTGACATGCAACGACATTTTTTTTGCCGACGCAATCGCGGCTTCACGCTTGTTGAATTGCTTGTGGTCATCGCAATTCTTGCGCTATTGATTGGACTGTTGGTCCCCAGTTTGAACAACGCCATGAAGACCTCGCGCGTGAATACATGTTTGTCGCAAATACGCGGCTTGGAGCGCGCGCATTTGGCGTATGCCGAAAGCAACAAGGGATATCTTGCGGATGCGCGTCAGCCACACGGCGGTGGCGACCAAGGAACCAACGAAAGTTTTGTCACCACACTTGCTCCCTACTTTGAGCAAACCGCTGCGATTAAAAATCCTCTAGATCAAAGCGCATATTGGTCGGTAAATGACGGCGGACAGGGCGTGCCCGTGCCCGGGTCCACCAATCGTTTTCGCACCACGAGTTACGGAATCAACAATCATCTGGCGCGGGAATTTTCTGAGTGGGGCGCGGTGGATTCTTCACGCATGACTGACCGAATTTCGCGCATTAAAAATCCGGCGGCCACCGTGCACACCGTGTGCATGGTTGAAACTGGAGACTTCGCTGGCGCCGATCATCCGCATGTGGAAGAGTGGGGCGAAAGTCCAAGCGCTTTATCTATTGCAAGCACCCAATTACAAATCAACGCCGTAAGTGGGAATCCCTACAACAGCAAGGGTATTTCTGATGACGGCGAGTCCATGAGCCCATGGGGTTACGCCGACGGTCATGTCTCAACGGACTCGTTTGCTTCGCTGTATCTCAACGAAAAATTCAATCAATTTGATCCATGGGTTTCATTCAAACTTCACACGACATGGGAGAAAAAATAAAATGACCACCTTAGCTCACACGCAATTGTCAACACGTCTCATCACGCGTCGCATTCTGTTTCTTGTCGCCACTGTCGCCACATGGATTGCCACGGCGGTCCATGCGCACCACGTGGGCGATATTGTTCCTGTTCGCAATGGCGCCGTGATAGAAACACATGAATACACAACCACCGGCGGCACGCAGGCACGCCGCATTTTTCTGGGAAATTTCGCCGACACAGGCGTTGATCATTTCACATCCAACCCCGGCTATGACAGTGCGGCTGGAAATTTTGCCACTGGAACGCGTCTTGGCATAAACGCACTGGCTGGACTGAAACAGTGGAACGGCAGCGAATTTGTGCCGGCTACTGGCTTGCGCATGAATATTCGCTATCTCACTTTGCAATTTGATATTCGCGCGAGCGCCATCAATGGCTTTGACTTGCAAGTGCAAAGCAACGGCGGATTTCACAAGCACATGAATATGACCGTGGCCGCGGACACCGCCGCACTTCCAACCACCGGCGCGTATTTGATTGAGATTGAGTTGTATTCAACTGGCTCCACCGCGGCGCGCAGTGAGCCGTTTTGGATTGTGTTCAATGATGGACTTGCAAGCGCGGACTTTGATCCAGCATACGAATGGGCACAAGCGAATCTTATTCCCGCGCCGTGCTTTGGAGATCTCGACGGCTCCGGCGAAGTTGATTCCGGCGATGTGTCGCTCTGTCTTTTAGACGCCGGACCATGCCAAGGTTGCGCGACCGACTTAGACGGCTCTGGCGAAGTGGACTCCGGCGATGTGTCCTTGGTGCTCTTGAGCTCGGGGCCATGCCAATGAATCAAGCCACAACTATTCAATCTACGGTTGTAAAGAATCACGTTTCTATTTTTTCATTTCCTTTTTTCTTTCCCCATTTTTAGGAGCACTTCTATGAAATCATTGTTCAGCGTTATTTCACTTTCCATGTTGGCATACACCTCGAGCGCCATGGCCGAAGAAGTTCACGGCGATATCTGGCTTTATGTCAATAGCAATCAACTGGTGACGGGTAGTTACGACCACACCACCGGCGATATTATTTCCCTGAACACGCGCGTGTTTGAGGCGGAGTTTGGCATTGATCCTTCGTTTCCGTTTAGCGGCGATGAACCTGGCTTTGGCGCCGCAAATTCGCTCACTGGCATCACATTCACCATGAATCTGGTCCCAGGTCTAAGCGTGTGGAATGGATCTGGCTATGACGCGTCGGTCAATATCTTGAACTTTGGTTACGGCTCGCAAAGCACCTCCAGCACCACTGGTGGCTCGCTTAGTTTTTTAGGTGCCGCTAACACCCATGTGCACCCGGAGTACACGTTGAGCAACTCAATTGGCGATCCAGCCAATGGCGTTTACCTTGCCGCGTTCACCTATCAATCCGTGGGCATGATCAGCAGCGATGTGTTCTACGCGGTATTCAATCTGGGCATGAGCGAAGAGGATCATGCCGCGGCGACCGAATGGGTTGAAGTGAATCTTGTTCCAACTCCAGCCGCGTTCGCGTTGCTTGGATTGGCTGGACTTATCTCGCGCCGTCGTCGTTCAACGCACCCGCGGTTGTAACCAAGAAGCTCTGAGGTCGCTCAGCGCGCCGCGGATGAAGTGGGCGTCACCCTATGTTCCAAGAGCAGGGTGACGCTCTTTTTTATTGCGAGGGCAGCAAATCCACCATCACTTCTTGTACGGGAACGCTTTTGCTGAGTTGCCCCATGGATTGCATTTGCGATACAAGCGCGGTCCAGCGCGCAGGATCCATAGATCCATATCCATGCGCCTGCGTCCACGGACCAAGCACATATTTGCGCATACGTTGCGCGGCAATATTCATGGCTTCAAGCGACATAGAAGGATTCATGGCCGCGATCGCGGGATTATATTTCGCTGGATCGTTCATGTAATTAACCCAGCCTTCGCGCATGGCCCGCGACAACTTAATGGCGGTCTCACGGTTCTTCTCCAGCCATGTTTGAGAGCTGCACACCACGGCCGTGAAAGGGTCGTAGCCGCTTTCAGCAATGTCAAAAACTTTCACGGGAATCTTTTTCAAATCCATCTCCACCGGTTCCGCCGTGACAAAACATTGCGTGGCCGCGGCTTGATCGCTTTGAAAGACAACCAACGAGCCGCCGTATGGAATAAGCGTGCATGTGGATGGTCCATATGTTTTTTCCATCCACTTCAAGAATGGCATGCCTGGCTCAATGGCCAACTTGCCTGAACCTTTCCAAACCTGCTCCAATGAGTTGGCACTTGACGATGCGTGCGTCATGAAGCCCATGGGCGAGCGCTCAAAGATGGAGAACGTGGCGACAATATTTCCACCTTGCTCGCGCAACGTCAGCACTTGATCGGCGCTGACAACGCCGGCTTCACATGCGCCTTGCGCGATCAATTGCGACACGGATGTGCCCGCCGCCCCCTTGATAATTTCAACATCAAGACCTTGCGCCTTGAACAACCCATCTTGCGCCGCTGCGTAAATGCCCCCAAATTCAGGCTCTGGAACCCAATTCAGTTGCAATCGAATTTTGGTCGCGCCAGTTGCGGCATCACCGCCGTCGCATGCGCTTACGCACAAGAGTGCCGCAAGCACGGTTGCGCATTGAATGCAAGATTTTAAAATTTGCCACGACGTGGCGCTCATGTCTGCAATTATTTTTGAAGTGTGTCTCATTTGTTGTGCAATGTGTGTAAAGAGTTTTTGAAGAAAGTAGAAATACCGCGCATGCTGGCCACGCGTACACAGTGACTAGCGCGAAAGCGTAGACGCGTGCCACTTGCGAAGCGAGAGCCATCCTAAAAAACTGACGGCACCGAACAATACGAAGCCAACCGCCGCGGACAACGCCACCGCGGCAAAAACCAAATCAGTGCGCGCACTGCGCATGGCTGCAAGCACCACCATTCCAAGCGGTGCGTCTTCGCCGGCGTAACCAGAAACAAATTCTCCAACCACCGTCCCAATCACCGCCAACCCCGCCGCAATGCGCAAACCCGTGACCATGTTTGGCGTGGCGCTTGGCAATTCCAACTTCCACCAACGCGTAAAACGATTGGCTTTGTAAATGCGAAACAATTCGCGTAGCGCGGGATCAGTGGAGCGAAGCCCATCAAGCGTGTTGGCCAATACTGGAAACACAGCCACAATGGCCGCACTGGCAACCGTTGCGCTAAGCCCATAGCCAAGCCAAATCACCAATAGCGGCGCGATTGCGACAAGCGGAACCATTTGAAAAAGCGATGCCAGCGGATAGAGACCGCGCTGCAAAAATTGACTTTGACTCAACACACTTGCGCACACCATTCCCACCACCGCCGCAATCACAAACCCAAGACCCGCGCTGATTGCGGTTGAAAGCGTGGCGTTGATCAGTTGGCGCGAATCAATGTTGGCGGCGCGCAGAATGGCAAGCGGCGATGGCAGCAAATATGCGGCGGGCTTGAACACCACGACTGCAATTTCCCATGCCACCAGCAGCGCGATGGCTGTGAAGATGGGCGGCAGAGCCACGCGAAGAATTTTTTTCATTGCGCCACCCCCGCCACTTCTTTGCTTTGCAAAGTCATCTGTTGATATACGCGTTCGCACAGTGAAACAAACTGCATGCTTGTTCGATGCGCCGCGTCTTTGGGCAAGTCAATTGCAATGGATTGCATGGTGCGTCCAGGCTTGCCACGCATCACCACAACTTGCTGCGCAAGCGATACCGCCTCCTGAATTGAATGCGTCACCAGAATCGCAGTGGTGCCAGTGTCAAGCCAAAGTTGGCGCAACTCCTCATCAAGGGCAAGGCGCGTGACTTCGTCTAGCGCTCCGAACGGCTCGTCCAACAATAAAAGTTTGGGCCGCGTCACCAACGCGCGCGCCATAGCCACGCGCATGCGCATGCCACCAGAAAGTTGCGCCGGCATTTTATTTTCGCTGTCCGACAATTGCATCTTCGCCAACATCTCACGCGCGGCGGAGCGTCTTTCGTGCGCTAGCACTCCGTTGAGTTCCAGTGGCAGCGCCACATTGTCCAGCACATTGCGCCACGGCAGTAATCGCCCCTCTTGAAAACAAAAACTAATGGAGCTTGTTTGTGCGACGGCCTGCATT
>CAJACJ010000343.1 GCA_903938205.1 uncultured bacterium | reverse complement strand
TCTTGCGCATCTCGCGGCGCTGTTGCTCATCCTCAACCTTGCGGCTGACGCCAACCTTGTCCATGTCGGGCATCATCACCAACAAACGGCCAGGCACGCTGACATAACTGGTGAGCGTTGGACCCTTGGTGCCAATGCCTTGCTTGATCACTTGCACGGTGATCTCTTGACCCTTCTTCACGCAATCTTGAATGGCTGGTCGATCGTGGCGCGGAATTTTGTGTCCAACACTTTCGGCCTTAATGCCACCCGGAAAATATTTTGGATGCAAATCACTGATGTGCAGGAATCCGTTTTGGCCTTCACCAAAATCAATGAAAGCGGCTTGAATTGCGGCTTCCACGTTGGTAACGCGGCCCTTGTAAATGTTGCCCACGTTGGTGGCGCTGGTCACGCGCTCGGCGAAGTACGACTCAAGTCGGCGACCGCGCACAAAGGCCACGCGACATTCATCGCCGGGAACTTCATTCACAACCATAATGGTGTCGCGCGCTTTCGGCGCTTCACGGCGCTTCACAACTCGACGCACGGGTTTGGCTGGCGCGCCATCCGCGGTGACATCTTGCGTGCTGCCTTCTACGCCTTCGACAACCTCGGTGACTTCGGCGCCTTCTTCAAGCGCATCGCCTTCCACGGTTGCGTCATCGGTCTCTTCAATCTCTTCAACTTCTTCAAGCGTGTCATCGCTGTCGATTTCAGAGTTGTCCGTTACGGCCGCTTCAATTTCGTGACCATCATCGGAAGCGTCCAACTCAACCAATTCGTGACGCTTTGGAAGTGGGGTGGCCTCTTCAAATGGAGTCCAGATTTGACCGGTTGGTAAGTGATCGCCGGCATGCTCGGTTTCCGAGGCGTGCTCGGAGTGCGGCGTGTGCGCGGTTGGCGTGGAGCCATGATCACTTGCATGATCATTGGTTTCGCCAGTTGAATCACTTGCGGAAAAATTGTGCGAAGGGGTCTCAGACGGTGTGTTTTTGGGGTCGATAGGTTCTACCACGTGTCAATCCTGCCGCAATATGCGGCGATTCGTGGCGGGCGCTAGTGGCGCGCGATGTCCAAAACACAGCAGCAACGGGGATATATCCCGGGGTAACTGAGATTGGTTTGATCGCACATCATGAGCGTTCCGCCATTGATTCTGAAGACTGGCTTGGGCCGCACCTCACCGAATTGTTCGGGGGCGACATCTGCAGTCAAAGCAGAATCGAGTTCCTGTTGTCCCGCGTGGCTCAGGCCGTAGCCCAGCCGCCGAAGTTCGCGGGGTCTAATTTTCGTAACTCGTCGCGCAGACTTGTTTGAATCTGGTGCTCTGAGTCGAACGAGCCGACCTTACGGGCGAGGCGTTCGCAAAGTTCAAGGTTTACTGACCGAATCACCCTTTTGATGAGCGGAATTTGTCCTGGAACAAGCGACAGTGTACGCAAACCCATGCCAATAAGCAACATGGTGAAAACTGGGTCGCCGGCGATCTCGCCGCACAGGCTGGTTTCAATGTTGGCGTAGCGGCCGGCGCGAATTGTATTTTTCACCAAATGCAGCACCGCGGGACTTGCCGCGGTGTAGAGATTGGCCACTCGTTCGTTGCCTCGATCGACCGCCAGGGTGTATTGGACCAAGTCGTTGGTGCCGATTGAGAAGAAATCCACCTCGGTGGCAAAGGTTCGCGCCATCAGGGCGGCGCTGGGAACCTCAATCATGATGCCGATTTTGGGTTGCGGGTCGAAGGCCAATCCTTCTTCTTCCAACTCTTCCATGACGTCGCGCACGATCAACTTTGCCTGGCGCAATTCCATCAGCGTGCTGACAAGAGGAAACATAATGCGCGCTGGACCAAATGCGCTGGCGCGCAGAATGGCGCGCAGTTGTGTTTTGAACATGGGCTGATGTTGCAAGCTGTAGCGAATGCTGCGCAGACCCAAGAACGGATTGCGTTCAGGCTCGCTCAACATTTCTTGCGTCATCTTGTCGGCGCCAAGGTCAAGGGTGCGCAACGTGCAGGGCCGTCCCTTCAACATCAAGATTGTGTTTTTGTAGGACTCAAATTGTTCCTCTTCGTCTGGCGGCGTGTCGCTGGTCAGGAACAAAAATTCTGTGCGGTACAAACCCACGCCATCGCCGCCATGCTTGAGCACATTCTCCACCTCGGCTGGAAATTCAATGTTGCCGTTCAGTTGAATGCGCACGCCGTCAGTGGTGATGGCTTCAAGCGAATCCGTCTCCTCTAATTTCAAACGCACGCGCGCGCTTTGCTCGGCGCGCTTTTGAAAGTCGGATTGAATTTGCGCCTCGGGCTTGAGAACAATCTCGCCCGAATCGCCGTCGACAATGATTTCATCGCCATCCTGCAGCTTTTTAGCGATATTGAGGCAGCCCACCACGGCGGGAACGCCCATGGCGCGGAACACAATTGAAGTGTGGCCAGTCAGACCGCCGGCCTCCGTCACGAACGCAATCACCTTGCTGCGCGGCACCGCGGCCACTTGGCTTGGCGTGAGTTCGTGCGCCACAATAATTGTGGGTTCACTCAGCCGCTCAAGTCGGTCTTCTTCCTCGCCCATGAGCAAACCTAAAACGCGCCGCTGCAAATCCAGAATGTCGTCGGCCTTGGCGGCGAAGATTTCATTGCCCATGGAGCGAAATTGCCGCGAGAGTTTTTGAAATTGATCCGTGACCGCGGCTTCAACATTGGCGTTCGCGACACGAATAGAATTTTCAATCGGGTCAATCAGCGATCGATCTTTCAACATGCCTTCATGGAAGGCGAAAATTTTCGCGGCGTCCGCGCCAAGCTCGCGCTCGGTGTGTTGGCGAAGTTGAGCCAATCCGCGCAACGCATGCTCAAGCGTCTTATGCAGGCGATCAATTTCCCCGATGATTTCTTTTTCTAAAATGATGCGACGCGGAACGTGGGTTTCCGCTTCACC
>CAJACJ010000342.1 GCA_903938205.1 uncultured bacterium | reverse complement strand
CGCGTAGAAAAACTTCCGCATCCTTCATTTCATATCCCGCGCCCTTTGGTTCAAGTTTGAACGACCAAATTTGGCTATATGCATCGCCACCAAGAAAATCACACACACACATTGCGCCGTTATATTTTTCTGGGAAGCCAACACCCGGATACGCCACAAGCCCAGACGGTCCATCCGTTAAATGCGCGACGGGCGGAGTGAGCCACGCAGGCTGTACCACATCTGTTGGATCAAACATGAACCACTCGTGCTCCTGTTCCCACGGACCGCGCTTATTTGCACCTTCCAAAGTTTGATAGTGCATTTCCCAACCCACGTCGCCACCGTCGGGCAAATATTCAATGCGCGCCTTGTCACCGCCGTCGGAATTATTGTCAACGGTGAAGAGATCGCCAAGGTCATTGAACGCAAGTTCCTGCGGATTGCGCAGCCCGTGAAATACAACCTCCAGATTGGAGCCATCAAGTTCGCAGCGAAATACCGCTCCGCGCGCGGCATCTTGCAACACTGCTCCTTCCTTGGTGCGAACGTTGTAACCGCGATCACCAATGCTCCAATACAAGCGACCGTCCATTCCAAGAACAAGACCGTGCATGTCGTGGCCGCGCAAACTTGTCTTCACGCCAAAGCCAGTGAACATTTTTTCACGCACTTCTGCAACGCCGTCACCGTCTTTGTCTTGAAAGCGCCACAGGTTTGGAATGCAAGTCACAAACACACTGTCACCAACTTGCAACACTCCAGCGGCGGTGCCATCAAGTGGTTCACGCAAATCGCCAGAAAAATTCACGGCAGTGTCCGCTACGCCACCACCATTTGCGTCTGTGACATGTTTCACACGATCCGCATACTTGGTGTACCAATCCATTCCGTTCTCGCGCTTGCTTGCCCACTTTGTGTAAATCGCAAGGCGATCCTCAACAGTGAGCGCGCGCAAATCCTCCATCAGCCACCACGGTGAATATCGATTGTCTTCCACGCCACGATCTTGGCGCTCGCTTTCAACCACCAACAACGATCCATCATTGAGCACGGTGAACGCAACTGGGTCGGCAACAAGAGGCTCTTTTGCCCACATTTTCCACTGAAATCCTTCGGGCGGCTTCACGCCTTCCGGATCATGCGGCGGTTCTTTGGATTGCTCTGGCGCTTTATTGTCAGTTAAAGAGCTCGCTTTTTCTTTTGCTGCGCTCTGTGTTGCAGAAGCGGGTGTTGAATTTTTTTCAGTCGCATTCTGAGTGTTGGCAGACAACACAATTGAACCAACAAGAAATGGCAGAACTGGAAAGATCATCAGTCCATACTAATCAACACGTAACTAATGTCGCCTGCATCAACCGACCCATCACGCGTCACATCTTCTGGGCAGCCGCTGCATTCGCCAAAGCCTAAGAGAATGTTTGCGATATCAGCTGAATCAACCACCCCGTCGCTGTTCACATCTGGGTTGAAAGGTTGGCAGCTGTCTGGAATGCCGTCGTTGTTGATGTCGGTGTCATAACCAAGATCAATATTGCAGCGATCTGGAATTCCGTCACTGTTGCAATCGCTGGCCCACAAAATAAATTCGCCGCCACCAGAATTGAGCGCGCCAGTGTTTAGGTACGGAGCGCCAATAAATGCTGAATCGCCATTGATATATCCAAAGTTGCCCGCGTACGAAATGCCTTGGCGCTGGAAACCACTTGGCGAATCTATATACAGAGCGACTGAACCAGTCGCGTTCAATTCTGGGCGCACACCCACAAGCAATCGACCATTACTTAGGGAAACAGAAGCCCCAATTTGATTTCTGCCGGCTCCGTAACCACCACGCAAACCCGCGCTAAGAGACCAAGAACCAGCGAATCGATACGTCATGACCGCGCCAGAAAGATACCCATCAAGATCATCATTTGGCGCGCCGACCGCTAGACGATCGTTATCAATTGCAATGGCGTTACCAAATCTGGATGAACTCACGGGGCCTTGAATGCGAGTTTCAAGCGGCCACGTGAAAGCGGTTTTTGCAAACACATATGCGGCGCCGGGTATTCCGGTGGAAGCGGTTTCATACGGCGCACCTACGGCAATTTTGTCTCCATGAATTGCAACGCTTGTTCCAAACGCCGCGCCAGCTTGCGGAACTGACGCGACTAGTTTGCTTTCATACAGAAATATTCCACCTGCTTTGCGAAAGACAAACGCCGCGCCAGACGAGTTCAATCCGTTGGTCTTATGTCCACGAGAAGCAATCACAAGCATGTCGCCATTGAGCGCGACCTGCTCACCAAATAAATCTCCGTAGGTTGGCTCGGGGCATTCGATTGTTTGCGCAAGCTGCCATGACGCTCCATTGGGCGAGTAAACATACACGCGACCCGTCGCAATACCAGCGGCGCGCGCGCCTGGAGCGCCGACAACAAT
>CAJACJ010000341.1 GCA_903938205.1 uncultured bacterium | reverse complement strand
GTTGATGGACAGAATTAGCCACTGAGAACCTCGCATGTGCGGCGGCAAAATTTATTCATTACGGATATTTTCCCAGCGCTTGAAGCTTCACGCATGCAACACCTCGCTTGCATAACGCATGAACAACTTCGCGGCCGTTACACGCCGATACGCCGCGCTGCCACGCACATCCGACAGTGGCATGATGGCGCTTGCAATCATGTGCGCCACGACTTGCGCTTTTTCCATGGTGAAGTCGCCAACCAACGCGGCTTCAATTTCTGGCATGCGTATAGGCGTAGCCGCAACGCCGCCGAATGCAATGCGTGCCGACACAACACGCGGCGATGATTTAGTTTTGCGTGCGGCTAGAGACTGCAAGTCGTTGCTGGAATTGGAATGTTTGGCGCGACCAGCAAGCGTGAGCGAGAACGCGCCGCTGATGGCGCTAATGTCCATGTCCTTGCGCTGCGAAACTTTATAAAGCCGCAGAAGTTCGTTGGAATTCGTGGCGTTGAATGACACGTGTGTAATAATTTCTCCAGGCGTAAGCGCCAACTTTTTGTAGCCCACATATAAATTCGTAAACTCAATGTTGCGCTTATGAATTGGCCCCTTGCCATCAGGTCGACTGGCAACATGCACAACCGCGTCAGCAATCAGCAAGAAAGGAAGCGTGTCGCCAATGGGCGATGCGTTGGCGATGTTGCCAACAAGCGTGGCGACATTTTTAATTTGCGGCGAGCCGAACAAATTTAGAAAGCTGGCCAACTCCGGCGCGCTTATTTCACAAAAGCGACGCAGTTGCGCAAGCGTGACACGCGCGCCAACAACAATGCCCGATCGAGATTGCTTGGCTTGATACAAATCACGAATCAAATGCAAACTCAATAATGCACGTGGCAATGGTTTGCCCTTGTTGGTTTGCACACCCATATCGGTGGCCGCTCCCACCACCTTGAAGCTGGGGTTCTCCGCCGCAAATGTCACGGCCTCGCGCAAAGAAACCGGTGCGAATAATTTCACGCCGTCATGTTCAATCAACAAGGACTTGGTGGCCGTGTTCAGCGCGTCCGCAATCGCCGTGGTGTTGGAGTAGCGCCCCGCCACCGAATGCTTTTCCGTTGCGCGCACCGTCAACGCTGCTTCCACAATTGGCGCATAGCCAGTGCAACGGCACAAATTGCCCGTGAGATAATTCGCGGCCATCTTTGCATCAATTTGTTGCGCCGCGTCCGCGCCGCCATGACTTGCAACATTTTCGCGCCTGCCACTATCGCTTGCAATATTTGCACGCGCGCCACTATCACTTGCAACATTTACGCGCGTGCCATTTACATCGCCATGCTTCTCCAACATGGCGCTGATGGCCATAACAAATCCTGGCGTGCAATATCCGCATTGCGAAGCGTGGCATTGCTTCATGGCCACTTGCGCGGGCGACAACTCATCGCCGCATTGCATGCCCTCCACAGTGACAATGTGTGAGCCATCCATTTGCGCCACCGTGACAATGCACGAGTTCATGGCTTCAAATTCAAGCGGCGTACTACGTGTGGCGTGGTCAGCGCCAACAATTGCGCCAACATTCGCGCCATCATTTGCACCCCCAATTACGCCAACATTTGCGCCAACTTTCACACCGCCTTGCACGCCAACATGTACATGGGCATGCGCGGCAAGATCCGGGAACGCCCGCAGCACGGTGCATGAACCGCAATCGCCCTCGGCGCACACAATTTTTGTTCCTGTCAGACCGGCTTCTTTGCGCAGCCAATCCCCCAACATCATCAGCGCTTCACGCCCGCGAATTTCGCGCCTTACGCCGTTCAAGTAGATCAACGCAAAATCACGCATGTGTGATTATGGTAGCCAACCCGCTACAACTTGAAGTTTTTTATAAGGGCGTCGGCGCCAAAGCGCAACACATTGATGTCCGATCCAACCGCGACAAATGTGTAACCCCAATCAATGTAGCGGCGAGCTTCATCTTGATTGGATGTGAGAATTCCCGCTGGTTTTCCAACCGCCTTCAAACGCGTAACCGCATCACGCAATGCGGTCTGAACAACCGCGTGCGCTGGATTTCCAATATGACCAAGCGACGCCGCCAAATCCGAAGGCCCAATGAAGACCCCATCCACACCGTCCACTTGGGCGATTGATTCCAAATTGGCAAGCGCCTCCTTGGTTTCAACTTGCACAAGCAGACACATTTGCGCGTCGGCCAACGTGAGATAATTGTCCACGCGCCCGTAATGACTCGCGCGAATCACCGGCG
>CAJACJ010000340.1 GCA_903938205.1 uncultured bacterium | reverse complement strand
TTGTGGGTGATGCGATGGCCGTTGAAGGCAGCGATGTGAATGGCCGCGTGTTTGTATTTGAACATGGCGACAATGGTTGGCAAGAAAAATGGCGACTGGCGCCGAAAGTTTTTGTTCCGCCAAATTCATTTGGAACCGCTCTTGCAGTTCAGTGGCCATGGGTTGCGGTGGGGCGCGTGCGAAGTGAGCGGCTGGGCATTGAGCCAGGCGGCGCATTGTTATACAAATTGGACGCGCCAGCCGCCGACACCGCCGCGCAGAAGTCGAATCAAACGAAGTAGGAAAATTTATTTCCACCAGCGCACGCTGAAAGCCAAAAATAATGCGCCGGCAGTCAAGTCGAATGGTTTGTCCCAACCTTTTGGCCATTCCGTTGGCGCCAATGGATTGAGCAAAATGAACAGCGCGGAAAAAATGCCGCACCACGCCGCACTTTGATTTCGTGCGGACAGAAATGCGCTGACACCCGCAATGCAACAGCACGCCGGCTTCAACCAGCCATCTGCTTCTGTGATCCACACTTGGGTTAAAATGCCAAACTGGTACGCGCCCATTGCAAGCAGCCACGCGCCAGCGATCGCATTCACAATGAGCCACCATCGATTCATATTCGCCTATCGGTCAAATGCTCGCTCTGGCTACACTCGCAACAATTCAAGAGGCCTCATGTCAACGAAAATTCAAATTGCATTGTTGCAACACGCCGCTTCTATGAGTGAGCCGCGTGATTCAATTCTGAAACGCGTAGACCAAATGGCGTGCGAGCCCAAGGAAGAACGGTTCATTGGCAAGTGCGATTTTTCGCGTGTGCAAGAACTGCGGCGTGGTTGGGCATTTCATGTTGATTGCGGCCTTGATACGTACGCTCGTTTAACGCAACGCATTCTGGATGGTGCCGAGTAATGAAATCTTCACCACCGATTCTTGTTGATGTGCAGCAGTCCGCCGCAAGCCAAGGATTTGCAATGCCGGCGGAGTGGGCGCCGCTTGATGCGGTTTGGTTGGCGCGCCCAAACAATGAAGCAACATGGCCTGGTTGTATACAAGCGGCTATAGCCGAGTGGGATGCATGGCGCGCGGTAATGGAAAGCGTGGTTCGCGTACGCACCATCGATGAACTTCATGTTGCCAACAACGATTCTTGGATTCGAGATTTTGGTCCAGTCTTCGTAAAAAATAAATCTGGCCAAGTGGCCGCGAATTCTTTTGTCTTCAACGGTTGTGTTGGCAAAGATGAGGTCCGCTTACGGGAAGACGCCGTGCTCGATGCGTTGCAAAAAGAATTGGGGCTTTCCATGTGGTGCCATCAATTTGTTTTGCACGGCAGCAGCATTGACAGCAATGGCGCTGGAACATTGCTGGCTTCGCGGCAGTGTTTGGAAAATAAAAATCGTAATCTGGAATTGAATTCAGGCGCAATTGGGCAGGTCCTGCGCGAGTCGCTTGGAATCACCAACATCATTTGCCTTCCTGGCGGCATTGAAGGCGAACAGACCAACGGCCACGTGGACAATGTCACGCGTTTCGTGCGTCGCGACGCCATAGCCGCGGT
>CAJACJ010000339.1 GCA_903938205.1 uncultured bacterium | reverse complement strand
TCCATGGCGCCGCACACTTGCTCTATTTCATCGCCCGTGACAAATCTGGCCATGTCCACAATGTGCGCGTTCAAATCACCATGGGCGCCGCTGCCCGCAAGCGCGCCATCAAAGCGCCATGAATGTGGCGTGCTGGCCCGCCCCCAATCTTGCAAATACTGCGCGCGAATATGGCGAATACGACCCAAGCGTCCTTGCTGAATGAGCTCGCGCATAAGCGAGACCGCGGGACATCTGCGATAGTTGAACCACACAAATGTACGCACGCCTTTCTTGGCGCCAAGCGCGGCCAACGCCATGTCGCGCGCCTCCGTGATTGTGTTGGCAAGAGGTTTTTCACAAGCAACATGCTTGCCCGCCTTCAGGACCTCAATGGAAACCGCGGCATGCAAATAATTTGGAACACAAACATCAACCAAGGCAACTTTGGGGTCCTTGATCAAGCGCTCCCAAGTTGGTGACGCTTTGGAAACGCCCCATTTTGCAGCAAATTCATTGGATTCCTTGGCATGCCCGCTCGCCACCGAAGTCAACGTTGGCGGGCTCTTCAGATTAAAAAAGAGCGGAGCCTGTCGCCATGCATTGGCGTGTATTCGCCCCATGAATCCCGCTCCAACAAGACCAATTCCTACTTCGCGAGGAGCCTTGGCTTTTGCACTTTTTCTAGAATTTGTTTTTTTCATTGTGCCACAATCCGCTTGAAGTTCAATCATTGAATCATGACTTCGCACACTGCGATGCATGCCCGCCGTATGCTAACGGCAACCTTTAGGAGCCTCTATGACCACAGTCGAAACCCGTCTTGAACAACTTGAACAACAACTTCAACTGATCAAAAATCAAAGCCGCCGTGAACGCCGAATTGGCTTGTCGTGCGCCGTGGTTCTTGGCGCCGCCGCGCTTGTTGGCTTCACGCGCGCTCCCGTGCTCGATGTGATTCAAGCAAGTCGTCTGGAAATTTTAGACGCTGAAGGAAAAATTTCCTGCTTGCTTTCAAGCACGCCAACTGGCGGTCAACTGGATATGTGGGCCAAAGGCGGCGCAAACATCGCGCGACTTTCTTCCAGCGAATCTGGTGGAGACCTGGCGCTTTGGAATTCAGCCGGCAAGCCCGTGGCTGGAATTTTTGCCAACAGCACTGGTGGCCGTGTTGAAGTGACTCGCGGAGACGGACAAATTGCCGCTTACTTAGAAGCCACAAAAGATGGTTCTGACTTTGTGCTGACGCGCAGCGGTAGCGAGGAAACATCCATGCAATTCAGCGTGAATGCCGCGCGATCCGAGGGAATCATCAATCACGCCAACGGCAAGCAAGCGCTTCGATTTGGCATGAGCGACAAGGGCTCGGCTTTCAGCGTGGTCGGCGATGCTGAAAAAGAAATCGCGTATTTAGGTTCCGACGCCAAACAAGCGGGCATGTTCCGCATCGCGGGAAGCGATGGCGCAACCATGATTGAGGGCGGAATGTCAGATGGCGGCGGCGAACTCTTTGTGCATGAAACCAATGGCGCTGGAGGATGTGTCTTTGGAAATACCGCGGCGCGCGGTGGCTTTAGTGAAATTCGAAATCACGATGGAAAGCCCGCGGTCTCATTTGAGGTTCAAGAAAATCAAGGCGGTCGCGTGGCTGTCCGTA
>CAJACJ010000338.1 GCA_903938205.1 uncultured bacterium | reverse complement strand
GGTTTGTCCACCGCGTTTGATTTGCCAACGCTCATGGGCCGTGATTCCGATGATCCGTTGGCGGCCGGTGAAGTGGGTCGTTGCGGCGTGGCCATTTGCACCATTGATGACATGCACCGCTTGTACGCCGACATTCCTGTGGGCGATGTCACCGTCAGTCAAACGATCAATGGACCAGCGTGCGTGATTTGGGCCATGTATTTAGCCATGGCAAAGCAGCGTGGCATTTCATGGGATTCGCTGGGCGGAACGCTGCAAAATGACATTTTGAAAGAGTTCCACAGTCAGAACGAATTCATTTATCCGCCAGAGGCCAGCGTGAAGTTGGTGGTGGACACAATTGAATTTGCTGCGCAGAACACACCCAAGTGGAACTCCGTTTCAATTAGCGGCTACCACATTCGCGAGTCTGGTTCCACGGCCACGCAAGAGTTGGCGTTCACTTTGCGCGACGGCATGGAATATGTGGAAGCATGTTTACAGCGCGGTCTTGATGTGGATTCATTCGCGCCTCGATTAAGTTTCTTCTTCAATAGCCATAATGAGTTCTTTGAGGAGATTTGCAAGCTGCGTGCCGCGCGGCGCATTTGGGCCAACGCCATGCGCTTCCGATTTGGCGCCAAGCAAGAACGAAGTTGGCTGATGCGCACGCATGTTCAGACAGCGGGTTGCTCGCTGACCGAGCAGCAGCCTATGAACAACATTGTGCGCGTGGCTTATCAAGCGCTCGCGGGCGTGTTGGGCGGTTGCCAAAGTTTGCATACCGACAGCATGGATGAAACTCTTGGCTTGCCAACGGAGGCCGCGGTTCGCGTGGCGCTTCGAACGCAGCAAATTCTGGCGCATGAAACTGGCGTGCATCGCACGGTGGATCCGCTTGGTGGAAGCTGGTTTGTGGAGGCTCTCACTGATCGCATGGAAACAGATGCCAATGAATTCATCAAGGAAATTGATGACATGGGCGGCGTGGTTGCCGGAATTCATAAGGGCTATTTCCGCAGGCAAATCGCGGAAGCCAGTTACCGCTTTGGCCAAGAAATGGAGGCGGGCGACCGCGTGATTGTTGGCGTGAACGCGTATCCAGAAGGCAACGAGGATCGCCAAATGGAGATCCTGCAAATTCCGCATGAGGTGGAGTCGCAGCAGAATGATCGTCTCACCAAATTCCGCAGTGAGCGCAACGCGGACTTGGCCAAGAAAGGTCTTGATGGAATTCGCGCGGCGGCGCGTGCCGGCCAGAATGTCATGCCATCGCTTGTGCAAGCGTCGCTTGATCGCTGCACGCTTGGTGAAATGGTGCAAGCCATGGCCGATGTGTACGGTCGTTACGCGGGTGGCCCTGAATGGTGATTCGATATCTTTTGACATGTGTTGTTGGCGCCATGCTTGCGTTCACATGGGGCGGCATTGCGTGGGGAAATAATTTGTGGTCATGGGCCATGAAGCCAGTCACCGCGCCTGTTGAATTGCTGAGCGCGGTGGAAATGAACATGAGCCAAAGTGGCGCGATGTTGTATCCAGGATTTCCTGTGTTGCCCGCAACGGCAACGGCAGCAGAAAAGAAAGCCAGCGAAGATGCCACTGTTGCGGCGTACAAAAAAGGTCCGGTGTTCATGGTTTTGTTTCACAAAGACGGCGCCGACATGAGCGATCCACGTGTGTTTTTACGGGGTTTTCTCATTGAATTGTTCGCCACGGCGGCCCTGGTTGCTCTGATTGGGTTGGGAGGATCAGGCCACGGACCCCTTCGAAGATTCATGGTGCTGCTGGCCGCTGTTGTGTTCATGAACATGGGCGTGCATTTAGTGGCGTGGAACTTTATGTACGTGCCCACTGATTGGACATTGGCCATGATCATGGATAGCGCGGTCACGTGGACGCTCGCTGGTTTGCCCGCGGTGATATTTTTAAGATCAATGCGCGAAGGCGACACGCTTAAGGAATTTCAATCAGCGTGAGTCAGATCAGCGTCACGCCTAGATCTCCTATTCAACAACCAGGCACGCCACACAAAGGTGTCGCGCGCGTCATGTTGGCTGCCACCATTGGCAATGTGCTGGAGTGGTATGACTTTGCGGTCTACGGATATTTAGCCACCACGCTTGGGCCGCTTTTCTTTCCCAACGAAAGCCAGACGGCGCAAACACTTTCCGCATTCGCAGTGTTCGCGGTGGGCTATCTCATGCGGCCAGTTGGCGCCATGGTGCTTGGACCAATTGGTGATCGGTTTGGCCGGCGCACCATGTTGATCATGAGCGTCATCATGATGGGACTTTCAAGTTTGATCATGGGATTGCTTCCAACATTCGCGCAAGTTGGTTTAGCTGCGCCCGTGTTGATGGTGTTGTGCCGCATGGGCCAAGGCATGAGCGTGGGTGGCGAATACACCGGAAGTATGACGTATTCCGCGGAAATAGCGCCAATTCGCTGGCGCGGCACACTGAGCAGTTTGGCAACAGTGGGTTGCCTTACAGGGTTCTTGTTGGGCTCCGCAACGGATTGGATTTTAAAGGAGCAAATGAGCGCCGAAGCGGTCAGTGCGTGGGGTTGGCGCATTCCATTCTTACTTGGTCTACCCATTTGCGCCGTCGCTATTTGGCTGCGATCAAGTTTGCCCGAGACCCAGGATCAAAGTGCGAAAGAGGACTTGAGTGTGGGCAAGGTCTTCAACGACATCACGCGCAATTATCGCAAGGCGTTCGAAATTATTTCCATTGTCACTGGTGTCAACATTGCGTTCTATTTGTTCTTTGTATGGGCGCCGGATGTATTGGAGCAGGACGTTGCCAAAGGCGAGCCATGGGTGCAAGGCTTGAACACAATGTCAATGGCGTATCAAATTCCGTTGATCCTGGCGGGTGGTTGGTTGAGCGATCGATTTGGTCGACGCTTAATCAGTATGATCAGTGTTGTGATGTTGTTGATTGTGTCCGTGCCCGCAATGCATTTGTGTCAATCTGGAATCAAGAGCGAGTTTGCGATTGGCCAGGCACTGGTGGGAATTCCAATTTCTATTTTGTTTGGTTTACAAGGCGCCATGATTGTGGAACTCACGCCCGCCGCCATTCGCTGCAGTCTTTTTAGCGTGGCGTATTCCCTGGCAATCGCCATATTTGCAGGCACTTCGCCGCTGATTGCCACTTGGTTTGTGGAGTCATTGAAGTGGCAATGGGGGCCAGTGACCTATTTAATGGTGGGTTTATTGGTGAGCCTTTGGACGCTTTTTACCCTGCCTGAAACACGTCATCGGTCAATGGCCGAACTGAATTCCTCACGCTGATGTGTTGATGCGGGTACGTTGCAAAGAAGGCAACTCACTGTTGTTGCGGATTCCCTACTATCTCAAACTATGGCAGCTTTTCAAAGTCCAAAAGGAACGCGCGACTTCTATCCAGATCAAATGGCGCTGCGTCGTCATGTGGAAAATATTTGGCGCGAGGCCAGCGTGGATTGTGGCTTTGATGAGATCGAAGGTCCCACCTTTGAACACTTGTCCTTGTTCACCGCCAAGAGTGGTCCGGGAATTGTCAGCGAACTTTTCTCATTTCGCCGAGCT
>CAJACJ010000337.1 GCA_903938205.1 uncultured bacterium | reverse complement strand
GCATTCGAAATAGCTTGATCTTGTCGCTGTGCGCCACGGTGGCGGCGCTTGTGATTGGCATGATCGCGGCGCGTTTGATTGTGCGCGGCACCATTCGTGGCCGCAGCATGATTGATGCGCTCATGATGTTGCCTCTGGCGGTTCCTGGTTTGGTGATGGCGTTTGGTTTTATCGCCATGAGTCTTGAGTGGCCATTCGGCGGAGTCATGCCGCGCGTGTTCGATGGCGTCGCGGATGTTCTTCCGCAAACTTGGGGCGATTGGATGCGCAACGCGCCACTGAGATCCGTGGTTGATATTGTGGGCGCAAACCCAAATCCATTTCCGTTGCTTGTGGTGGCCTACGCCATTCGACGTATGCCGTATGTGGCGCGCAGCGCGGTTGCAGGTTTGCAGCAAACCAGTTTGTCTTTGGAAGAGGCCGCGCAAGGTTTGGGTGCGGGATTCATTCGCACATTACGAAAAATTGTGGTGCCGTTGATCGCGGCCAACTTGGTGGCGGGCGCATTGCTGGCGTTTAGTTTTTCCATGCTTGAAGTGAGCGATAGTTTGTTGTTGGCGCAGCGCGAGCGCGACTATCCAATCACCAAGGCCATTTACACTTTGTACGATCGACTCGGCGACGGTGAATTGATCGCAAGCGCGATGGGTGTGTGGGCCATGGCGCTTCTGGCCATCACATTGCTGGCGGCCAGCAGCATGATTGGCAAAAAAATGGGTGCCTTGTTTCGAGCCTAATTTGCCGCCAAACTGACACTTTTCATAGGGGAATTTTGGCGCCTTCAAGAGCGATTTCGACACTGACGCAAGTCATGCGAACTGATGATGCCCTGACCATTTTTTGGCAAATTGCAGGACGACTCATTGCAAATTCCTGTCTATACTCGCCGTTCCATGCCTTACACACTGTCGCCCGATGAGACCTACGGCCTTGATGTCGAAAATACGGATTACCTGAAGGACCATGTTCAGTCGCCCGATCGATGGATTCTGAATTTTGGACCCGCGCATCCCGCCACCCACACCACGTTGCGTGTGGTTCTGGAATTGGACGGCGAGCGCATTGCGCGCGTGACGCCGCACATTGGATATTTGCATTCGGGCTTTGAGAAGTTGGGCGAGCACCATGATTGGAATCAATATGTGTGCACCGTCAGCCGCATGGATTACTCCAGTCCAATTGTGAACGATATTGCGTGGCACAATTCGGTTGAGAAGTTGTTGGGCATTGATGTGAACCCTCGTTGCAAAGTCATCCGCACCATCATGGCGGAAATGGGCAGGTTGCAAAGCCATTTGTTGTGCGCTGGCGCCGCCGCGCTTGACTTGGGTGCGTTCACTGGATTCTTGTACGGCTTCAACGAACGCGAATTTATTTATGACATTGTCGAATATGTCAGCGGCCAGCGCTATCACCCAGATTGGACCCGTGTTGGCGGAGCTTGGCGCGATTTGCCTGACGATGAAGTCTTTAAGCGCATGGTGAAAAATTTCATCCATGTGCGCATGGCCAAGTCGCTGACGGATTTGGAGTCACTGCTGAATCG
>CAJACJ010000336.1 GCA_903938205.1 uncultured bacterium | reverse complement strand
TCTGCCTGAAACCCGCCGAAGTCAAACGCACAAGTTCTGCATTGCGGGACATGAGGGCTACCTCACCGTTGGTCTGTTTCATGACGGCCGCCCTGGTGAAATTTTTATCAAGATGAGCAAAGAAGGCTCAACGCTTTCGGGCCTCATACAAGGTTTTTGCCGCGCGTTTAGTTTGGCGCTGCAACATGGTCTGAGCACGCACGACGCGGTCGATCGATTCCGCGGCATGCGCTTTGAACCAATGGGGTTGACTGGCAATCCGGAAATTCCAGAAACGTCAAGCATTCTGGATTATGTCGCCCGCTATTTGCAACTTCATTTTGTTGAGCGAAGCTGATTTCAAAAGAAATCACGCGGCGCTGCCAGTGACAACCAACAACATCTTTTGTAATTGCGTCAGCAATAGTTTCATCATGCGATTTGGATCGCTCAACGACTGACCCGGTCGAACATAGACATCGATCAAACCGTCCGAGTCCACTTTTCCAATCACGCGAACGGTGGTCTGCGACTTGGCGAACGCACGCTGCAGCACAACGGGTTGCGCGGTGTGAAAAATGTAATCCAAGTCGCGCCGCACCAACGAGCGCACCCCGGTGGCCGCCAGAAGCACGCGCAATTGCGCCAAATCCACCAGCATTTGCATGGTCGCCGGAAGTTTTCCATACGCGTTCTCAATATCGCGCGTGGCTTGCTGAACCACTTCAATAGTGTCGGCGCTGGAAAGTCGGCGATATGCCTCCAACCTTCGGCGCTCGCTGGCAATGAAGCCGCGGGGAATGGCGCCGGCCAAACCAATGTCAAGCACATTGTCGGCGGAGCGAATTTTCTTGCGCGATGTCAAGCCATCCACGGCGTCCTCCAACAGTTGGCAATACATCTCGTACCCCACCGCCGCAATGTGTCCGCTTTGCTGCGCGCCCAACAAATTACCTGCGCCGCGAATTTCCAAATCGCGCATGGCAATGCGGAAGCCAGCGCCCAACATGCTGTAGTCCTCTATGGCGCGCAAACGCCGGCGCGCGTCGTCGGTCAGCGGACGACCCTCGGGCAAAAACAAATAGCAATACGCGCGGTGATTGGAGCGGCCAACGCGACCACGCAATTGATGCAAGTCCGACAAGCCATGCAGATCCGCCAGATCAATGAACATGGTGTTGGCGCGCGGATTATCTATTCCACTTTCAATGATCGACGTGCTCACCAACACATCGCATTCATGGCGCATGAAACGCATCATGACTTGCTCAAGTTGCTCCGCTGGCATTTGACCGTGGCCAATTTCAATGCGCGCCTCTGGCACAAGCGCCTTGATGCGCTCGGCGGCGCGGTCAAGGCCGTGAATGCGATTGTGCACGTAATAAATCTGACCCTCACGCGCCAATTCGCGGTGAATAGCCTGCTGTAAACGCTTGGAGGACATGGCCAAAACTTCCGTCACAATGGCGCGTCGATCCGCCGGCGGAGTGGTCAAACTGGAGATATCTCGCAACCCCAACAAAGACATGTGCAAGGTGCGCGGAATAGGCGTGGCGCTCAACGTGAGCACGTCGGCCGTGGCGCGAAATGAAAGCAAGCGCTGTTTGTGTTCCACGCCAAAGCGTTGCTCCTCATCGACCACCACCAATCCAAGATTTGAAAATTGAATGTCCTTGGACAACAAGCGATGCGTGCCAATGACCAAGTCAATGCGCCCCGCTTGCAGATCCTGCAAAATTATTTTCTGCTGCGCGTCACTTTTGAAACGGCTCAAACTTTCAATTCGAAATGGATACGCGCGGAAGCGGTCGCGGAACGTGCGTTCATGCTGCTCCGCCAACAATGTGGTGGGAACCAACACCGCGACTTGACGCCCCGACTCCACGCACTTGAACGCGGCGCGAATGGCGACCTCTGTTTTTCCAAATCCAACATCGCCGCAAATCAATCGATCCATTGGCTTGGAGGTTTCCATGTCGCGCTTGGTGGCCGCGATGGCCGTGAGTTGATCCGCAGTTTCCTCCCACGGAAAGGCGCTTTCAAATTCATGCTGCCATGGCGTGTCCAGCGGAAACGCAACGCCATGGGTGGCCGCGCGCACAGCTTGCACGCGCAACATTTCCGCGGCAAGATCGCGCACCGCCTCCGAAACGCGTTCTTTCTGGGCTTTCCAGCGCTTTCCACCCACTTGGCTCAGCGCCGGCTTGGACGCGCCCGCTCCAACATATTTCTGCACCAAATCCACGCGCAGCGCCGGCACATGCAACTTTGTGCCGCCTTCAAATTGCAGCGTGAGGTATTCCATTTCTGGATGCGCCGCATTTTGCAGCAACGCGTTGGCGTGGTTGCCACTATTACTCGTGTTGGCGCTTTGACCACTCGCATTGGTGCGATCGCCATTGTCACTCGCGCGCTCAGTGGGGCCACCACTTCGATCAAGCGACGCGCGCGTGACCAATCCCACATATTGCGCCACGCCGTGATCGCGGTGCGTGACATAATCGCCTTTCTCAAAATGCAAAAAAGCGTCGCGCGCGCGTGGACCCGCCGCCGCTGCCGCCGCACCCCCACGCCGCCGAACGCCAAAGCGACCAAGCAACTCATGCTCTGGAATAAGCATGAGCGCCTTCTGCCCTTCGCGCTCCCAACGAAATCCACGGTGCAAATGTTGACGAACCACTTCCACACCAGCGTTTGGAGCGTGACGCTGCACCAATTCCTTGGTGCGCAACAAGTCGCCATCGGTTGAACAAAATAAAATCAACTGCGCGTCCTGGGAAAATTCCATAAGCGCTTGAAAAGCTTTGGCCGTGTCGCTTTCGCTTAAATTCAGAGAACGCACCGGCACTTCCAACGAAGCTGGTTCATTTGTGCGCGAAAATGCATTGAACGCCAGCGTGGCGCCCGCGCGATCCATGAAACCTTTCACCGCGTCGTTGGGCGCGATCACTCCCTTGGAATCATCAAGGCGCTCCCAATATCCACGCGCCTGCTCCATCACTTCGCCCAATTCAGCGAACACAAAAAGCGCGTCGCGTGGCAACACATCCGCCAACGCCATGTCGCCATCGTCAGTGGTCAATTGTTTTTCGTCGCACGAAAGCACATCCACACTTTCAATCCGACGATCATTGGCTTGCGTCGCCGGATCCATTTCATGCATGTGCTCAATGTCGTCGCCAAAAAAATCCAGGCGCACCGCCACGCTGGCCGCGGTTGGATACACGTCAAACACGCCACCCCGCACGGAGAATTCACCAGGATTTTCCACAGCTTCCATGCGTTGATACCCGCGCGCTGTCAACCATGCCGCCAATTCCGCTGGTGACACGCGCGCGCCCACGCGCAACGTGCGGTATAACATTTTCCGTTTTTCGGAATTTGGAATGCGCTGCATCAACGCCGCGATCGGAGCCACGATGAAATCCACTTCGCCGCGCTCAAGCGCGTCCGCAACTTTAATCCGCTCCAGAAAAACATCGGCAGCCAACATGCTTTCCCCAACGGACGATTCAAGCGCGGGAAATCGCATGGCGTTGCAACCAAGATCGTGCCACTCGGCGATCACCTCGTCGGCCTCATCCAAATGCGCCATGGCCAACACCGTCATGCGTTTTATTTTTTCGCCCAGCGCGGCGGTGATCATGGAAGTGCTTGATCCAGTCGCGCCACGCACGCTTGTCGCGCCCCCAGTGCGTACCTTCTCCGCAAGCGCGGCGAGCGCTGGAGAGTTGGAAATATCTTCGCGCCACTTCATAACATGAATCCATCTCAAGCGATTGGATTCAAGATATACAGTAGCTCACACGGCAGCGCTAAGGCGATTGCAGCACAAATGGCTTGATTTGTTGAAGAATGGCCGGACCCACTCCGCGTACTCGATCCAATTCCGTCAACGTTTTGAATGGACCTTTGGCTTGCCTATCCGCCACGATCGCCGCGGCTAAAGATGGTCCCACACCGGGCAATGCGGCAAGTTCATCCACGCCTGCTTGATCCAGATCAACGCGCCACGCGGGCAATGTGGTGTAGCGATAGCCCTCCATGGGCGTGCGCATTTGCGCCTGACTTATTCGTACAGCAGTCAATGCCGCCACCGCGCACAACGACAACAACGCAAGACCCTGGACTGGCGCGCGAAGTTGTTTCATTCCACCGCGGGCGCGCCACTTCGCGTCTCATCATTGGCGTCTTCGTTCGCGGCGGCGTTGCTTGGTTGTTTGGCGATCAAAGGCTTGCGCAAAATTTTTCGAATGGCCAACAGTTTGGCAAAGACACTTTTCGGCTTTCCATTTTCAAATAAAAGACCCGTCGCGTCATCGCCATGATCGATCAAACGCTCCCACACAACCGTCTCAACGAACGGCTTGGACAAGGCGATGGTGACAAATCGGCTGGCCCACTGCGCTTGAACCCTTTCACTCCACTCATCACGCCACCATCCAGACTTGGGATTGATCTGCGCGCTTGGAACGCCAAATGCGCTGACCATGACTTTGCAATCAAAAGAAAGAAAGCGATCAAGTGCCGCGGAAATCTGCATTAAATCACGCATGACCGAGCCGTCGTCGGAGCCGCCAAAACACATTTGAATTCCCACCGCGTCAAAGTGCAGACCATCTTGCGAGAGGCGCTCAAGATATTGCCAAGGCGTGAGCGCGCCAGGACGGCTTGAAACATGCTCGCAAAATGGCTCCGTCAACTCAATCAGCGTGCGCGCGCCGGGCTGACTTTGTTTGGCCAGCAAACTCGCGCGGCGAGTGAGGTCCATCATTTGCTCATCGGTGAATTGAAAATGTTGATTGGCATGCAGCCCGCTTCCAAGATTCCACATAGTGACAACGCCGCGATAGCGATGCACCACTTGCTCCATGAACGAGTAGGCGCGGTCAACACACATGGAAAAATCTTTTTTGTGCGCCTCCATCCAAGGCGGCACTGTTCCCGAATCAAATCGAAGCAGCGGCCCGGCGACAATTGTTTTTTTGGATTTCGAAGCGAAGGTCATCCATCGATCCATCTCATCGAAGCGGTACTTCCCCATGGCTGGCTCGATGAGTTTCCATGGAGTTGGAACCACCAACACATCAAGTACCTTGGCCGAATCGCCGCACGCTTGAATATCGCTGCGTGGGTCAACGCGCACGCCAAAAACGGTGCTTGTGGAACCCTTGCGTCCAAATCTGTACTTCACCAGTAACTCCGCATGAAGTAGCGCAAGTTGCTCGTTGGCGTCCAACGCGGCCACCAAAGCATCCTTGGCAAATGTCTCGGCTTTGGCAATATCGAGCTCATTCATGGCCAGCACAAAAAGCGTTCGCGCATGCTCCCATCGCTTCAAACTTTCACCGGCAATGGCGGGATCAAAAAGTTGCCACTCCTCACTTTTGGCGATGTACAACTTGATGCGATGGCGGGCTAATTCCAAAAATAAAAGATAGGGTTCGTCGCGTTGCTTCAGCAAACATGTTTGCAACATCAGTCGACCCATGGCTCCCGCTTCAACCTCTAGACACAATGCGGTGGCGGCTGATTCAGCCGGCGCGCACTTCACCAGATCCTTGTCACGACGCACTTCCCCAGCCACTGGCAAATCATCCCGGCCAAGCAAGTGCGCGCCAGGAAGGCGCCGCTCGTCCGAATTTTTTAATTCGTGATGGACCTTAAAAAGAAGCATGGGCATTCAAAGTGTAACCAGAAACATCTGGCATTCCATAAACAAGGAGTTTTTTACTGATTGCATGCGCAAGATCCACGCAAAATAATTTTGGACGCCGTTAGCATCAGGCCATGCAAGAGAATTCACACGCGCCACGCAACGCTCTTTCGCCCAGTCAAGGCGGCGGCCAGTGCAAGAGTGTCGACGCCACCAATCTTCCGCTCGCTGGCAAGCGCGCGGGCAAAGTCCGAGATGTGTATGACATCGACGCGCCAACTGGTGCATGTCCACGAATTCTGGTGGTGGCCACCGATCGCATCAGCGCATTTGACGTTGTGCTGCCAAGCGCGATTGCGAATAAAGGCAAGTTGCTGACGGAAATTTCATTGGGCTGGTTTGAACGAATTCGCGAATGGAAAATTATTTCCGACCATTTAATTTCAACCGATCCAGATCTTGTTCAAGGAATTTCCAATGACCAGCGCGACATGTTGCGCGGCCGCTGCATGATTTGCCGCAAGGTGAAGATTGTGCCCATTGAATGCGTGGTGCGCGGCTGGCTCGCGGGCAGTGGCTACACCGAATATAAAAACAATGGCCGCGTATGCGGCGTGGCGTTGCCCGCGGGGCTTCATCAATGGGGCAAACTTCCTGAACCCATTTTCACGCCGGCCAGCAAGGCGCACGAAGGTCACGATGAAAATATTTCGTTTGAACAAGCGGCGACCGCTGTTGGTGAATCCGTCATGCAGCGTTTGCGCTTGGCCAGCATTTCCATTTATAAATCGGCCAGTGAACATTGCGCGCAACGCGGCTTAATCTTGGCTGACACCAAATTTGAATTTGGTTTCGCGCTTGACATGCATGGCAACGTCACGGATGAGCTTGTCCTTGCCGATGAAGTGCTGACGCCGGACTCAAGCCGTTACTGGATCGCGTCGACCGTTGGCGCAGGCACGGAACCACAAAGTTTGGACAAGCAATTTGTGCGCAATTGGCTGCTCGCCCAAGAAGCCGCGGGCCTTTGGAATCGATGTCCACCCGGGCCCATGTTGCCCGAAGATGTGATTGCGAAAACCATTGAGCGCTATCAACAAGCGGCCGACATGCTTGGTGGCTGAACCAGTTTCAAAGGCAGCCGCAAGCAAAATATTTTCTTGGCGCGCATCGAATAACAACGTGCAATCAAGCGCTGCGCGCGCTTCATGTTTTCAAGCATGCATCAGCAACATTGCGCAGCAACATGGCCACCGTCATCGGACCCACGCCGCCTGGAACAGGCGTAAGAAATCCAGCGACTTTGGACACGCTTTCAAAATCAACATCGCCCATGGTCGTGGTTTTTCCTTGCGGCGAAGTCACGCGATGAATTCCCACATCGATCACCACGGCGCCAGGCTTGATCCAATCTCCCTTCACCAATCCAACCACGCCCGCTGCGGCCACAACTACATCGGCGGCGCGCGTGAGTTGCGGAAGTTCCAATGTGAATTTATTTGAGCTGATCACTGTGGCGTTGGAGCGCATCAACAACACGGCGACAGGCTTGCCCACGATATTGCTGGCGCCCACCACTACCACACGAGCTCCCTGCAAATTTATTTTTGTGCTTTCAATCAGTTCAAGCACCGCGCGCGCCGTGCATGGAAC
>CAJACJ010000335.1 GCA_903938205.1 uncultured bacterium | reverse complement strand
GTGATTGCCAGTGGCGCCATGGCCGCCGATGACAAACAAGTTGCGCAAGTGAATGACTTCATGTGGCGATGGATGTTGTTCACCACAACATGCACCATTCAGAAGGCCACCAACCCAGACGGCAAGTTGATTTCGATTGATGAACTGAAACAATATTTTCCCATGACCACCAAGTACCTCAACATCAAAACCAAAGTGAAGGGCTATGACGGAATCAACAATCCCGCCGCCTTTGAAAACACCTTGGAATGCGGACTCGGCATGGAACTGTTTGGCACGCTATTTGATTTCCGACTCTTTACAGACGTGCCTGGCTACAGCAAGTGGTTGGCCACGGAAGCTGATAAAAAAGATCCGCGTTACGCGCACTGGCGCTGTGTTGAGGCCATCATGCGTTCACGCGAGCAACGCTGTAAGGCGGAGCATTCCGAGGACGCAGTGGCTGGCGCGCCGTGGCATTCGATTAATGGATATTTGAACGAGCAATATCCAAAGGAATGTGATTGCAACGATCCAGAGACCAAGGCCATCATCGCCGGACTGCGAAGTAAGTAATTCACCTTGTCGTTAGGATTCCAAAATGCGCTTTCATAAAAAAATTCTCGCAGTCATTCGCTTCGCATCACTTACGGCGCTTGCCTGCGTGAGTGGCTGCGCCGTGGCCAACAATGCAATCAAAGCGGACTTCGCCGATTACAACTCCATTATTCAATACACACAGACGCAGCAAATGTTGCTGAATATTGTGCGTATGCACTTTTGTGAAACGCCACTGTTTCTACAGGCAGGCGGATTAACGGCTTCATACGAGAGCACTGTTGGCGGCAACGCGGGGGGCTCAAACGGGCAGCAGGCCGGAATGACTTTCACATACGCCTTTGGAATGAACTATCAGTTCTCCACGCGACCCGTCATCACCTACACGCCCGTGGATGGAGCGGCGTATGTACAGCAATACATGAGTGAAATTTCACCCGACACATTTCTACTTTTGTTTCGATCGGGCTGGGAAATTGACAAGCTTTCAAGTCTGTTGATTGAGAAGATCACTCTTGAGAATGGTGAAGTGTTGGTGAACCATAGCGATTCGCCAAGTTATGAGAAATTTAAAGAGTTTTTCAATGGACTTCGAGAGTCGCAAAAAAAACGCGCGCTGAATTTGACACTTGCCCCGAAAACTACTCTCGAATTCAGCGACGGAAACAAAAAATTTCCCATATCAAATTATCAAATGCGTTCCATCATGATGATTATGTCTGATCTTTCCCAAAATACGGACACGCCAGTGGAGCAGGAAACATTTATAGACGCCGGCGACAAGAACAAAGAGATCAAAATCCGCGCCACCAAATCTCCGCTTGCAGATTCCATGGTGTCTGTGGAATTTGCGGGCTATCAATACAGCGTGGCGACCAACGACATCAATTCCAAGAACACGTTGGCGCTTTTGTTGCAGTTAAGTCGCATTCAATCTTCTCCGGTGGGACCATCGCCGGTGCTCACTATTCCGGTGCGTTAATTGCGGTAGTTTGCGCTTGGGCAACCCCACTCCGCCGCCGAGCGCCCAAAAGGGTTACGTATATCAACTCTTTGATTCGCGCTTGAACACTTTGCTTATTCCATTGCCATGGCGTTGCAAGCGCCCTGACAGAGGCGCCACACCTGCCAACATTACTTACCCAAGTGCGCATTGAAAAAATTCGCGATTTCCAAGAACGCCTCTTTCGATTCGGGCGCAAATGGATCTATGCAGAATTGGGCGTGCGACATTCCTTCGTACACATGTAGCGCCGCTTCAACGCCGCATTGACGCAACTTGCGGTGCACGCGCGCCGTGTTGCTGAGAAACAAATCGCG
>CAJACJ010000334.1 GCA_903938205.1 uncultured bacterium | reverse complement strand
GTGTTTGAATACGCAGACAAGGGCACGCTTTTTCTGGATGAGATTGGCGACATGCCTTTGTCCATGCAGCCAAAATTACTGCGCGTGCTCGAGACAGGCGAGTTGATTCGCCTTGGCGCCAACGATCCGCGCAAAGCCGATGTGCGTTTCATTAGCGCCACCAATCAAGATTTGAAAACTCGCTCAAATGATGGGCGTTTCCGCCAAGATTTGTATTTCCGCCTTAAGGGCGTGGAGATCAATATTCCATCGCTGCGCGAGCGACGCGAGGATGTTCCACGGTTGGTCACGCACGCCGTTGGCAAGTGGTGCGCTGAACTCGGTCGGCCACGCCTTGGTGTTTCACAACCCGCCATGATGCGGCTCACCGCCTACGACTGGCCAGGCAATGTGCGTGAGTTGCTCAATCTCATGCACCGCATTGTGGTGACATGCAATAAAAACGAAATTGATATTGCGGATATTCCAGATGACATTCGCTCCAGCGACAACGACAGTGGAGGCAACGTGGGCAGTTTCGCGGGCGTTGGTCTTGATAAGTTGGAGAAGGAAGCCATCCGTCAAACACTGGCGCTCACCCAAGGCAACCGCGAGCAGACCGCGCAAATGTTGGGCATTGGTGAGCGCACTCTCTATCGCAAATTAAAGGAGTACGGACTCAGGTAGCGCCCGGCGCCGCCTCAGTCGCATTTCATCATGCCATGGATTTTGTGGAGACACATGACGGCGGAACTTTTGCGAGTGCTGTTGTTAACCACCACGGTCATTGTAGTGGTCATCGCCTTTGGCGCCGCCATTAAGCCGTTGGCGGATAGTTCGCTGGGCTCTGGCAGCGTGGTGAAATATGTGGCTCTTGCCATGATTCCCATGTTGCAGTTCGCCTTGCCATTTTCAGCAGGATTTGCGGCAACTTTGGTGCTTCACCGATTCGCCGCCGACAATGAATTGGTGGCCATGAGCACCAGTGGCATGCGCTATCGAACCATCTTCGCGCCAGTCATCGCCGTTGGTTTGGGGCTTCTTGTCGGTATGTTTATTTTGTTGCACACCGTTGTTCCAAAATTTTGGGGACGCATGCAAGACATGCTCGCCAAAGATGCCACCAGTATTTTTCTATCCGCGGTGTCTCGCGGCGAGGCGCTTGAAGTTGGGCAGGTCAGTATTTACGCCGACACCGCAACGGTTGATCCAGTTCCGCCTGACAACGGAGCGGAGCAACGCTTGTTGCTGCAAGGCGTCGCGGCCATTCAAAAAAATGGCGCTGGTCAGCCCGTCACTGAATTCACAAGCGAGTTTGCAACAGTCGATGTGCATCGCGGCCGCGAAGGTGTCATCATGAAATTGGCCATGACCAATGGTTCTGGTTTCAATGCCGCCGATGGAACCGTGGTCTTTGTTCCCACGGCGCAACCGCAAGCTGTTCAATTGGGTCGCGCATTGGATGCCGACGCCAAAAGCATGACTTATTTTGAGTTGCAAGATGTTCGCAATGATTTGCCCGATCACATCGAAGTTCAGTCCGCGCGCAAGGCGGTTCTGTTGTCGCTCATGCGCGCGCAAGTTTGGCAGTGCATCGCGCGCGAACTTCAAACATCCGGCAAGGTTGAATTGGTGGAGGAG
>CAJACJ010000333.1 GCA_903938205.1 uncultured bacterium | reverse complement strand
GCCAACGACATGTTGTGGCAATTGTGGGGCGAGCAACTGATTCAAATTAAGGACCCCGACACAATTCTGATGTTTGTGAAAGCAGTCCGCTCGCCTCAGGATATAAATGATTGGCGCCGTCTGATGCCCGCGCTCGGCCGTCTTGCCGGCCCTGATAGTGCGCACAATATGTTGTTGAAAGCTGCCGCGAAGGTGGATGATTCCAATCAGAAAAAGATGTTGCAGGAGTTGGCCAACCAGTCGTAGTGGCGGACAAATTATCTTGTTGGCGCCGCCTCAGCATCGCCATTCTTTGTGGCGCTGGCCTTCAGTTGTGAGACAAATCGTTCGCGAAGCACGGCGGGATCAATTTCAAAACTTTTCAGCGCGGTGTTGTCCGTCTTTGTGTCTAGCGCGTCAAGCGTTGCCGCCAACACCGTCACGGTTCCAGCGAATGTTGGATGCAAGCGATCCTTCTGTAGCAACGGTCCAAGTGTTTGCGCGTCCCAATCACGGCCCGCGGCATGAATGGATTTCTTTTGCAAAAGATCCTGCGTCAATTTGGAAAGCGGCACAATGCACACATTTTTTTTGCTCAGCGCCCATTGCGCCACGCGCGCGTTAAGCGCATTCAAGCATTCAACCGATGGAACCATGGGCGCGGAAATCATGCCGCCACCAATCGCGCTGTGCATGTCTGGAAAATCCCCAAGCACAACAGGAATATTCGCCGCACAAAATGGTTCAAGACACGCAAGCGCGTTGTCCAGCAACTCCATGCGCTCTTGATCGTTCGACAATTTCTCGCCTTTCACATTGCTTGCTCCGTATCCATTCCAGAACAGCCAATCAACAGCCAATACGCATGTTGGCATTTCTTGCGCGTTGGCGCCGCATGCGCGCAGCGCGCTACTTTTTGCGGTTCGGGCCGGATTCATGAAATACAAACTGCTTGTGTAATTCACAACAACAACCGATGGATCTTTGCACGAGGCTTTCACCAACTCAGCCAAATTCACACCCTCTGAAATTTTCTTGCCGTCCGGAAGCGTGGTCGACACACGCACTCCAAATCCATCGCTCATGCTGGCGCCAATCACGGCGATGCGCGAAAGCGTTTTGGTTTCTTCACGCGCAAAAGCGGGCAGCGCAATACACAACGCAAGCGCCAAGCTGGAAAGAATTGTGGTTCGAAAATATTTCATTTCAGTTCTTCACAGCATAGGAGTACTACCTGTTCAAAAACAATTGGCTTGCGTATTTTCAGATAAATTCAGGCGTGTGTTGCGTTGAATTGAAACCTGAAAGCGGTCGTGGCGCCAGCCAACTACCGCCATGGAAGTTCAATTATCCAGTTCACCTGGGGTCTGGTTCAGTTTTGCAAGCGGACCCCGATGTCGTGGGCGTTTGTTCGTTTGCCAACGCTTGACGGAACTGTTCCAGTCGCGCGTGAAAGTCGGTCGATTCTCCGAAATCAATGAAGCGATCGTAACGCTGATGCGTTCCCAGAATTTTGTGCGCATGCTTGATCGGGCAGAAATATTGCTCGGTTCGCGCCGAGATCTCAGTTACATAGGCTAGCAGTCCAGTTGCGTACGCGCAATATTCGCAATGGAAACGCTCCATGAAATTTAGAAATCCAAGTTTGTGTCTATCAAAAACTATGTATTCACGGCGGCGAACTTTCGCAATTTGGTAAATCGGAAAGCACGCGGCTTGATACACCGTCACCACCAAATCCAGCAACACCAATGGAATGGCCAGCGCATAAATGAAAGGCCCGGTTAAAAGATTCTGTGGTCGATCCGCCACCAGCCAATAGAAAAAATTACGTTTGAGTTTTTGATGATGCGCGCTTACATCGCTATCAAATTGAATGCGACGTCCATGCAAGCGAAAAATAGGGCTGCTTTGGCGCGCATGTAGCGCGGCGCGCAGTTCCGCATCAAGCGCGCTGATCTGCGCAAGCAATTCCCGAATTCGATTGTCCATTCAAGAAAGTATAGAGATACGCGCACACGAACTTGTTCATGCGTCAAAAAGCCAGCAAGGAAAATTCACATTCACTCAGACCAAAACCTCTTGCAACCCAAGCGCCTTGGCCATGGTGCTGCCTAAATCCGCGGGGCTTTGCGCAACATGCACGCCGCACTTACTCAGTGCGTCCATCTTTGCCTGCGCCGTGTCGTTGGCGCCGCCAATAATCGCGCCCGCGTGTCCCATGCGCTTGCCCTTTGGCGCCGTGCGGCCAGCGATAAACGCCGCCACAGGCTTCTTCATGTTCACGCGAATCCATTCGGCCGCGTCAATTTCATCTTGACCACCAATCTCGCCAATCATGATCACGCCCTCGGTCTCTTGATCGCAGTTGAACATGGAAAGTGTCTCGATGAAATTCAAACCCTTCACCGGATCGCCGCCAATACCAACGCACGTGGTCTGACCAATTCCAATGCGCGAACATTGCCACACGGCCTCATAGGTCAGCGTGCCGGAGCGGCTAACAATTCCAACAGCCTTGCGCTGTTTCGAATCGGCGCGGTGCAAATGAATGTAGCCCGGCATAATTCCAATTTTGCATCCGCCTTCATAACCGCCGCCGTCGGGCTTCAAGCGACCAGGCGTAATCACGCCGGGACAATTTGGTCCAACCAACGTGATGTGCGGATACGTTTCATCAAGCACGGCGCGCGTGCGCACCATGTCTTGCACGGGCACGCCTTCAGTAATGCAACAGATCAGCGCAATGCCCGCGTCGGCCGCTTCAAGAATTGCGTCGGCCGCAAATGGCGGCGGAACAAAAATCATGGTCGCGTTGGCACCGGTCTCGCGCACCGCATGCGCCACAGTGTTGAACACGGGCAACCCATTCGCGTCCTTGGTGCCGCCCTTGCCGGGCGTGGTGCCGCCAACCATCTTGGTTCCGTAATCAAGGCAACCCTTGGTGTGGGTCGCGCCTGCGGATCCAGTAATTCCTTGACAAATCACACGTGTTGCTGCGTCGATCAAAATGCTCATTGCGCAAAGATAGCGTGATTCTGTCAGTACCATCTGCGCATGGACTTTGCGGCAAAAAACAACAATGAAGTTGCGGCAAGCGATGCTTCAATAGCGAGCCAGGCCAACGCGCATGCATCGCAAATTTCGACTGGTCTCACCTACGCACAATCTGGCGTGGACATGGACGCGGGCGACGCCGTGGTTGATCTCATCAAGCCCGCGCTGCGGCGCACGCATTCTTCGCGAGTGCTTGGCGCGTACGGAAGTTTCGCCGCCATGTTTCGCCTGGACTTCAAAGAGAAAATGTTCAAGCGCAATTACAAGGACCCGGTTCTTGTGGCATGCACCGACGGAGTTGGAACCAAAGTTGTGCTTGCGGTTGAAATGGGTCGGCTTGATTCCATCGGCATTGATTGCGTGGCCATGAATGTGAACGATCTCATTGTGCAAGGCGCGGAGCCGTTGTTCTTTCTTGATTACCTTGGCCTCAGCAGAATTCGTCCGCAGGAAACCGCCAGCATTATTCAGGGCGTCGCCGCTGGTTGCGAGATTGCCGGTTGCGCGTTGATTGGCGGCGAGTGCGCCGAGATGCCCGACATTTATAAGCCTGGTGATTTTGACATCGCTGGCTTCGCCGTGGGCGTGGTGGACATGGACCGCGCGATTGATCCCAAGCGCGTGAAGAAGGGCGATGTGATTATTGGTTTACGTTCCAGCGGCGTGCATTCCAACGGCTACGCGCTGGTGCGGCGCATTATTAAAGAAGCCAAGTTGGATTTGAACAAGGTTTATCCAGAATTATGCGCGCAGGAATTGCCTGTGCTTGCGGGCAAAAATAAAAAGAAGCGCGTGAAGCAAGTTGATGAAACCGCAGACGACGACGAGGAAAATATTCCAACCACCGCCGCGTCGACCAACAAAACCTTGGGTGATATTTTGCTGGAGCCCACGCGCATTTACGCCAAGGCCATTACCAAACTTGTGCGCAGTTACAAATCAAAGCGCGTGGTCACCGGCATGGCGCACATTACGGGCGCCGGCATTGAAGGCAATTTGTGCCGCGCCTATCCCGAAAAATTTGACGCCGTGGTTGATCGCACGACATGGAACGTGCCGCCCATTTTCCGTTTCTTACAAGAGAAGGGCGGCGTGGACGAAGCCGAAATGTGGCGCGTGTTCAACATGGGCGTTGGATATTGCGTGATTGTGCGGCCAGACTTTGTTGATGGCGCCATGAAAAAATTAAAGCGCCAAGGCGAGAAGCCTTGGGTCATGGGTCGCATTGAAAAAGGCACGGGGCAAGTGCGGTTTGAGTAGGGGTTTGTTTTAGCTTCCACAAAATCACACACGCACAAGGCGCCGAAAGAATATCTTGTTTACGCCTTATACTGACTTCATGGTCAGCATCTCCGCGCTTCCAGCTTTGGTGAAATCTTTGTGCGAGCGTTCGCAAGTATCGCGCTTGGCGCTTGTGGGATCCGCGGTCCGCGACGACTTTGATCCAGCGCGCTCGGATGTTGATTTCTTGGTGGACTTTAAAGATATTCCAGGCTTTGATTATTTCGGCGCGTACATGTCACTGCGTCGCGAGCTTGCG
>CAJACJ010000332.1 GCA_903938205.1 uncultured bacterium | reverse complement strand
CTCGCCATTCCGCGTATCAAGGATTTTCGCGGCGTGAACGACAAGAGTTTCGACGGCGGAGGCAGTTGGGCCATGGGTCTTTCCGAGCAAGCCGTGTGGCCGGAAATCAACATGGCCAATGTCAACCACAACATTGGTATGCACATTAATTTGGTGTTTGAAAATAGCACGCCAGCCATGAGTCGCTTTATGTTGAGCGAACTTGGAATGCCGTTCGCGCGCCCTGAAGTGTCCAACAAGAAAGCCTGATCAAAGGAAATTCAATGGCAAGTAAAGCAGTCTTTGTAAAAATGAAGAAGAAGCCGAAGTTCAGCACTCGAAAGATGAGCCGTTGCGAAATCACCGGCCGCGCTCGCAGTGTGTATCGCAAGTTCCGCGTGTGCCGTCACATGTTGCGCGAACTGGCATTGCAAGGCATGGTGCCTGGCATGCGTAAGGCGTCTTGGTAAGCCAGAACAATTTAAGGAATCAACATGCCATTACACGATCTCACCGCTGACATGCTCACCCGAATTCGAAACGCAGTTTCGATTCATGCGAAGCAAGTCATGGTCTTGGACAACAAACTCAATTGTGGCGTCGCCAAAGTGCTGCAAGAGGAAGGTTTTATTCGCGGATTTGAGCGCATTCCGGACAACCGGGGCGGTCTGATTCGTGTTGATCTGAAATATTCACCAACCGGCGAGAGCGCGATCAACGCAATTGATCGCGTCTCCAAAACTGGTCGTCGCGTGTATTCAGGAACGGACGCGCTGCCAAAGCCACAACAAGGCTTGGGCATCGCCATTGTCAGCACAAGTTCTGGTGTGATGAGCGATCGTCGCTGTCGCGAGAGCAAAGTCGGTGGCGAAGTGGTCGCTGTTGTCTGCTAAAAAAATTACTGCTTAAGAATTCAAGCTACAGAATCAAGGAGTCGTCATGAGTCGCATCGGAAGAAAAACAATATCAGTGCCAGCCGGCGTGAAAGTGCAAATTAATGCAGCCACGCGCGTCATCGATTTCCAAGGTCCAAAGGGCAAGCTCTCCATGACCCACCGTCCTGAAGTGAAGGTGACCTACAACGATGCCGACAAGAGCATTGTGTGCGAGGTTCCGAAGGATCAAATCGAAGTTGGAAACAACAACGCTTATTGGGGCACCACGCGTTCCGTGATCAACGGAATGGTTGAAGGCGTTCTCAAGGGCTACGAAAAGAAGTTGGAGATTGTTGGTGTTGGTTGGGGAGCCAAAGTGCAAGGCAAAAAACTTGTGCTTGCGATTGGTTTCGCCAACGCGATTGAAGTCGCTATTCCAGCCAACCTCAATGTGGTTCTCAACGGAACATTGATCGAAGTCTCTGGTCCAAACAAGCAAGCCGTTGGCGCGTTCGCCAGCGATGTTCGCGCCTGCCGCAAACCCGAGCCATACAACGGCAAGGGAATCAAGTACACCGACGAAGTGATCCAGCGCAAGCAGGGCAAGGCGTTTGGTAGTTAATCAATAAAGGAATTATAAATATGCCATCCGCAGCAGTCATGAAATTAAAGCGCCGCACTCGTCGAAAGATGGGCTTGCGCAAGCGAATCATTGGAACCACCGAGCGACCACGCATGAGCGTGTTCCGATCTTTGAAGCACATTTATGTGCAGGTGATTGATGATTCAACTGGCCGCACAGTTGTCGCCGCGAGCGATCGTGAAAAGACACCAACTGCCACTAAAGGCAAGGTGATTTCAGCGAAAAACATTGGAAAAACCGTGGCCGAACGAGCCGCCAAAGCTGGCGTGACCAAGGTGGTCTTTGATCGCAACGGATACCTCTTTCACGGCCGCGTCAAGGCGCTTGCCGAAGGCGCCCGCGAGGGCGGTCTGCAGTTCTGATTTTCTATAGGAATTAATTATGAGCGGATTCAACAACGATTCTCGAGATGCTGATACCACAACAGTGGGCGTGTATCGAACCAGCACAACAGTGGCCGGTGGCCGTCGCTTTTCTTTCGCGGCCATGGTGGTCTCTGGTGATCGCCAAGGCGGCGTGGGCGTGGGTTACGCCAAGAGCACGCAAGTTCCATCAGCCGTTGAAAAAGCGGAGAAGGAAAGTCGTCGCAAGCAAAAGAAGTTCAACATGCAGGGCCGCACAATTCCCCACATGGTTGAAGGTCGTTACGGCGCAAGCAAGGTTCGCCTTGTTCCAGCCGCTCCAGGAACTGGCGTTATCGCCGGCGCTTCGGTGCGATCCATTTTGGACATGATCGGCGTGCAAGATTGCCTGACCAAATGTTTCGGCAGCAGCAATCCAAAGAATCTCATCAAGGCCACCATGATTGCGTTGGGCAAATTGCGCACGCGTGAAATGGTTGAGGCACTTCGTGGAATCACACTCAGCAACACTGAAGTAGAAGACGCCATCACTCGTGGTAGCGCGGCTATTCCAGCGGCTCGTGGCGCGCAAAAGGCGCAGGGTCCAGTCAACACTGTTGGTGACGAACGTCGCAACAGTCGTGGTGGTGGCCGTGGTGGTAGTGGCGGCGGTCGTGGCGGAAGCGGCGGCGGTCGCGGTGGTAGTGGTGGCGGTCGTGGTCGCGCACCTGAAGGTGGTGCGCCAGCTGGTGATCCACCAGCTCAGGCGTAATTGTTTAGTCGTTTATTTGAACTTTGATTGCAATTTGGATTTGAATTTAAGAACAGAAGGAATTTCATCATGATGATTCAAGACATCACCGCAAAAGTTGGCGCTCACAAGAAGCGAATGCGCGTTGGTCGCGGCGAAGGCAGCGGCAAGGGCGGAACCAGCGGTCGCGGACATAACGGCGCCAAAAGTCGCGCGGGTTGGACCAGTCGTCCCGGTTATTTGGGCGGTTCAACACCAATCGCTCGTCGCTTTCCAAAGCGTGGTTTCTCCAACACGGGCTTCCGCTCGTTGTTCTGTGAAATCAACGTGCAGGATTTGGACAAGCACTTTGAGAATGGCGCAACCGTGGATGCCACGGCGTTGGCCGCTAAGCGTTTGATTCGTGATGACAAGTTGCCATTGAAGGTGCTTGGTCACGGCGAGATCACCAAGAAGTTGACCGTGAACGCTGCCAAGTTCAGCGCAACGGCCAAGACCAAAATTGAGAAAGCAGGCGGAACCGCGGCAACTGCCGCGTAATCGCCAATTCATTTCGTGTTTCAAGCTTTCATCAACATCTTCCGTGTCGCAGAATTGCGAAACCGCGTGCTCTTCACATTGGGCATGTTGGTTATTTATCGCATTGGATTCTGGATTCCACTGGTGGGCGTTGATCAAACTCAACTCGCAGAAGCTGCTTCTAAAGCGAGCGAAAGCGCTACAGGTTTCGGTCGCATCGCGCAGTTCGCCAGCATTTTCTCCGGCGGAAGTTTGCAGCAAAGCACCATCTTCGGCTTGGGAATTATGCCGTACATCACGGCCAGCATTATCTTTCAGTTGCTGCAAAGCGTGGTGCCAGCTCTTGCTGACTTGAAAAAAGAAGGCAACAGTGGGCAGCAGAAAATCGCCGAGTGGACGCGCTACGCCGCGGTTGGTTTGTGCGTGTTCCAAGGTTGGATGTGGCTGAGTTACTTGCGCCAAACAAATTTGGTGCAGCCACAATTTGAAACAGGCGCCAACTTGATCGTGTTCTATGTCGCAGGTTTCTCCGCGCTGACAGCCGGAAGTTTATTCCTGATGTGGCTAGGCGAACAAATTGATAAATACGGAATTGGCAACGGCGTCAGCATTATTTTGACCGCTGGAATTCTTGCTCGCATGCCTGCGGCAGTGGGATGGGTTGTGGATAATTTTGATCCGCGCCAAAGCAGCGACGCCGAAGGCAAAGTTGGTTTGGTTGGCGTGCTCTTGCTCGCTGGTGGATTTATTCTGGTCACCGCTGGTGCCATTGTGATCACAGTTGCGCAACGACGCATTCCAATTCAACAAGCCAAGCACACCACAGGCCGCAAGATGTACGGCGGACAAAAAACATATTTGCCGTTGCGTCTGAACCACGCGGGCGTCATGCCAATCATCTTCGCGTCCAGTCTCATGGTGTTTCCATCCGCGATTTTCGGATGGCTCTCAACACGTGCGCAGGCTGAAGGTTCAACCGGCGTTCTCTCTTGGATTTCAAATTTCTTGTCTGAAAATTTCCAGCACGGCGCATATCCATATGTGGTCACTGAAATCGCGCTGATTTATTTCTTCAGTTACTTCTGGACCACAGTGCAATTCAGCCCAGATGAAATGTCCAAGCAACTGCGCGACCATGGATCAATGGTTCCAGGCATTCGCCCTGGTCCTTGGACCAGTGAATATTTAGAGCGCACCATGGAGCGCATCACCTATGTTGGAGCGGGTTTCTTGGCGGTCATCGCCATCATTCCAACGCTTGTCACCCAACAATTGGGCATTCCATTTAATGTCAGCCAGTTCTTGGGCGGCACAGGATTATTAATTGTGGTCAGCGTGGGACTTGATTTGGTGCAGCGTATTGAGGCAAACTTGGTCATGCGCAACTACTCGGGGTTCCTGTCTAAGAGCAGCGACTCCAAGGGTCCGCGCATTCGGAGTTCGCGATCATGACAACCGCATTCAAATCATCACATGAATTCACAACGACCAAGCCAGCATGGTGGTCCAAGCTTGTTGCTGGCACAGTTGCAGTGCGCCCAAATGATGACGCCCGCAATCTGCGACCAACTCGTCGCGCCGCAACTGAAACGCGCAGCGCGCAAGAAATTCAACACATGGCTGAAGCGGGTCGCATCGCGGCCATCGCATTGCATGCCGCCACTGTCGCTTGCGTGGCTGGAACTTCCACCGCAAGTTTGGATTGCGTGATTGCCGGCGTGATTGCCGCAAACCGCGCCGAAGCCGCCTTTGTTGGATACGGAAAGTCAGACACCCGCGACGCGTTTCCTGCAAGCTCTTGTATTAGCGTGAACGATGAAGTGGTGCACGGCATTCCAAGCAGTCGCGTGATTCGCGATGGCGATGTTGTGAAAATTGATTGTGGCGTTCGCTTCCGAGAGTGGTGCGCCGATGCCGCTGTGACGGTGTGCGTTGGAAATGTGTCACCAGAAATTCGCGCCATGGTTGCGCACACGCAAGCCATGTTGCAAGAGGCAATTGATTTGGTTCAGCCCGGCGTGCGCTGGAGCACCATTGCGGAACGCTTGCAAAACATGGCAATTGAAGCCAAGTTTGGCGTAGTCACCGATCTCATGGGCCACGGCATTGGTCGAACTTTGCATGAATGGCCCGAGGCGCCAAATAGCGTCAGCCGTTCTTTGTTGGAGCGCCGCGATTTCACGCTGCTTCCTGGAATGACCCTTGCCATTGAGCCAATGTTGACCATGAATGATGGTTCAGTTTCCGCCACCGACCGCGATGGACATTTGTTGGGCGTGGCCACACGAATTCTTGCGGACAACTGGACGGTCGTCACCGCCAGCGGTCTTGCATCCGCGCATTTTGAACACACGATTGTGGTCACCAACACTGGTGCCCGCGTTCTCACGGCCGTTCCGGTGAACGCGATCTTGGAAGGCTCGAACTAAATGGCCAAAGATGACAAGATCACACTCGACGCCGAAGTCACTGAAGCTCTGCCAGACGCCATGTTCAGGGTGCGCTTGCAGAACGACAAAGAAATTCTCGCCTACGTCAGTGGCAAGATGCGGAAGTTTTTCATCCGCATTCTTCCCGGCGACAAAGTCACTATCGAACTGAGTCCCTACGACATGACCAAGGGACGCATTGTCTACCGTTTCTAAGAAAGAGAAATTATGAAAGTCCGCAGCAGCATTAAACGAAGAACCCGCGATTGCCAAATCGTTGTCCGCAAAGGCAAGCGTTTCGTCATCAACAAGAAGAACCCCCGACTCAAGCAGCGTCAAGGCTGATTTGAAACTGAATTAAAGGAGCACCCCATGCCACGACTAGCAGGTATCGACATTCCCGAGCGCAAGAAGATTCTCTTCGCTCTTCAATACATCCACGGCATTGGCCCGAAGTTTGCCAAGGACATTCTTATCAAGACTGGCATTGATGGCGACCGCAAAGCCAGCACGCTGGACGATAAGGAACTGGCCAACATCAGCCAGTTGCTCGATCAGAATTACATTCTGGAGGGCGCGCTTCGCCGCCAGATGCAACAAGATATTCAACGCCTCAAGGACATTCGCTGCTACCGCGGCGAGCGTCATCGCAAGGGTTTGCCTTGTCGTGGTCAACGTACTCGTACAAACGCCCGCACTCGTAAGGGCAAGAAGCGAACGGTCGCCGGCAAGAAGGGCGTGAAGGGTTGATCCCGTCGCGCGATGTAAAGAACAGGAATTATTCATATGGCAAGTAAGAAAAAAGTTCGCAAAAATATCGTCAAGGGCATCGTGGTTGTGAACGCGTCCTTCAACAACACCATTGTCACTGTGACCGATGTGAACGGTGAAACCCTTGCATGGGATTCAGCCGGTAGCGTTGGTTTCAAGGGCGCTCGCAAGAGCACTCCATTCGCCGCCAGTCGCGCCGCCGAGAAGGTGGCCGGCAAGGTCAAGCGTTTGGGCATGCGTGAAGTGGAAGTTCGTGTGAAGGGACCAGGTCCTGGCCGCGAAAGCGCCGTGACCGGTCTGGCGCACAACGGCTTGAAGGTGATTGCAATCGAAGATCACACGCCAATTCCGCATAACGGATGCCGCGCCCCCAAGAAGCGACGCGTGTAATAGCGTTGATTTGGAAGGGTTTTTCACTTATACTGCCCGACCGTGTTTTGTTGTCGCGGGCTTCACTTGAGCGTTTGAAAATCGTACTCCTCTTGGCCAAGAAGGCGTGTTGAACTGTTGCAGCAGAGTTCAATATTCGCCGTGAGTCCAAGAGTTTCCTGTTCAGGATTCTGCTGCAACTTTGGAGATTCACCATGCACGTTCGATGGCGCGGATTAGAACTTCCGTCACATGTCACTGTAGATCAAAAGAGTTTGACACCAACCTTCGGTCGTTTCACAGCTGAGCCATTTGAGCGCGGCTTTGGAACCACGGTTGGAAATAGTCTTCGTCGCATTCTGCTGTCAAGCCTTGAAGGCGCGGCCATCACCAGCGTGAAAATCGCTGGCGTAACGCACGCGTTCACAAGTCTTCCCGGCGTCAATGAAGATGTCACCGACATTATTTTGAACATCAAGAAGTTGGTTGTCAGCATGGAGGGCGATGGCGCCAAGACCATGCGACTTCTGGCCGAGGGTCCAGGCGAAGTGACGCCAGATCTGATCGAGGCTGATGCTTCGATTCAAATTCACAATCCAGAAACAGTGCTTGCCACTCTCACCGAAAAGAAGGAATTCGCCGCTGAATTCACGGTTGAGAAGGGCCGCGGCTATCTGCCAGCCAGCGAGCAATGGGCCAAGATTGATGAGCAAGAAATTGGATTGATTCCAGTGGACGCCATCTTTAGTCCAGTGCTTCGCGTGCGCTACCGCGTGGAAGACACCCGAGTTGGTCAACGCACCAACTATGACCGTTTGATTTTGGATATTTGGACCAACGGAACCATCACGCCAGAAATGGCTTTGGTTGAGGCGTCCAAGATTCTGCGCAAGCACTTGAATCCGTTTGTCATGTATGACAATGAAGGTGAAGAAACTGTTCCAACCAACATTGCCAACGAGCCAGACGCCGAACTTGAGTTGATCCGCAAGGTCAACATGCCAATCTCCGAGCTTGACCTCACCGTTCGCGTGAGCAATTGCCTTGAGAGCGCCAAGATTAAATTTGTTCATGAACTGGTTCGTAAAACCGAGAACGACATGCTGTGTCTGCGGGCATTTGGCCGCACCAGCCTGCGAGAGTTGAAGAAGTCACTTGAAGACGAAGGTTTGGGCTTGGGCATGGTTATGCCTGAAGGCTTCAAGCCAGCGACAAGTGATTCACACGCCTAATTTGTTTGATCTGATTTGCCCCGTTTTGAATTGAGGAATTCGCAATGCGCCATAAAGTAGCTGGAAAACAACTGTGTCTGAAGGAAGATCATCGCCGAGCGATGATTCGAAATCTTGCCGCAGGTTTGTTTGAACACGGACAGATTGAAACCACTTTGCCAAAAGCCAAGATGGTGCAACCTTTTATTGAGAAACTGATCACCACGGCAAAGACCAAGTCTTTGACCACGCGTCGACAGTTGCTCAGCAAGTTGCCCGATCGCAAGGTCTTTGCATGGATCGCGGATCCCAATGTTCCTGAGAGTCGCAAGACCAGCGAATATTGGGAGCTGCCATCGGTGGATTCGATCGAGTTCAATCGCTTTGGTGAAGTGCGCAAGTCACCTCGATTGATCGAGCACATTCTTACCCGTGTGGCTCCACGTTACAAGGATCGTGCGGGTGGTTACACACGCATCATCAAGCAGGACAAGCACCGCATTGGCGATGCCACCATGCTTGTGATTCTTCAACTGGTTGGTTCCGAAAGCGGAAGCCAAGTCAGTGGTCGCGCCGGTCACCGTCGCAAAGTTTCCAACCGCCGCTCCGCGTTTGCCGCGAAGAAGCGCAAGGAAATCGCCGAGGGCAAGAACGCCGCGAAGACCGAAGCCAAGAGCGAGTAAGTTTGACTGGCTGGGTTTACCCGGCAAGTGAAGTTTGCTTTCAATAGTTTGTAACCCGCCCCGACCTTTTAAAGTCGGGGCGGTTTTTTGTCCATCTTGCTTTTACAAACTTGCTTGCGGGTGCGCGCGCAATTATTTCGCATGATGAATGCGTTTGCAATCGCGCATGAATTGTCTCGAGCAAGCGGAAGCAATTCGTAAAGCCCGAACACGCATTCGCTACCATTCAAATATGCCGCAACCAAGCACGCATTTGCGCCGGGATGTCAGCCGATGGGGCCTTGTAGCCCTGGGAATTTCCGGCGTTGTTGGTTCGGGTTGGTTGTACGCGCCAATGGAGGCCGTAAAGCAGGCGGGACCCGCCGCACTTGTGGCGTGGGTGGTTGGCGCGGGCTTGATGTTGATCATGGGATATTGCTTGGCGGAACTCGCGTGCTCGTTTCCGGTATCGGGTTCAAGCGCGCAAGTTTCAGCGGTTACGCACGGGCGCGGCATGTCGCTCATCAATATGTGGCTGCTGTTTTTTGCGTATGTCACCACGCCATCCATTGAAGCCACCAGCATTGTGACATACAGCGCCATGTATTTTCCTGAGTTCACTGTTGGTAAAGAAGCCAACTTAAGCCACACGGGGCAAGTGGTCACTGTGTTGTTGATCGCTTTTTTTACGGTCCTGAATTTCTTTGGTGTGCGCTGGTTGATCCGCATGAACAGCGTGATCACATGGTGGAAGATCGCCATTCCGGCCAGCGTTGGGTTGGTGTTAATATTCACCAAATTTGACAGCGCCAATCTCACATCGCATGGCGCGGGCTTTATGCCTGGCGGCGTGCAAAGTATTTTTGCGGCGCTGTCCATGGGCGGCATCGTGTTCACACTGTGCGGTTTCCGAATTATTGGCGACCTTGCGGGCGAGGCGAAAAATCCGGCGAAAGATATTCCGTTCGCGTTCTTAATGTCCACGGTGTTTGCGTTGGCTTTGTACTTCATTGTGCAGTTGGCGTTTCTGGGCGCGCTTGACGCGTCGGAGTACGTGCATGGCTGGAAAAACATTGCAATTCCCCAGGCAAACGCGCCTTTCTTAGCCATTCTCATGGTGGCTGGATTGCCTTTGATGGTGAAGGTTCTGTATTTCGACGCGGTCATTTCGCCCGGCGGAAGTTGCTTGGCGTATGTGGGTAGCACCGGACGAGTGGTGTACGCGGCCGCGCAACAGAGATTCGCATGGAATATTTTGTTGCAGTTGAACAAGCAGGGCGTGCCCGTGTTGGCGTTGGTGTTCTCTTGGATTGTGAGTTCGGTGGTGGTGTTCGCGTATCCAAAGTGGACGGAGCTTGCCAACTTGAACGCTGCGGCGTATTTCCTGAATGTGATTTCAGTTCCAGTCAGCGTGGTGGTCTTGCGACGCATTGAACCAAGATCGCGGCGACCATTTCAAATGCCCGGCGGAATTGTCATGGCGTTCGTGGCGTTCGCATCCAATTTATTGATTGTGTATTGGAGCGGAGTCAAGTCCTACATTCCAGTAATTGTTGCGTTGTGCGTGATTGTGTTTTTTGCCTACGCGGTTCCAAAGTTGCGCGGCAAGCCACCAGTGGTCAATGCGTGGAAGCCGCTTGTCTGGTTGATTCCCACCGCGATTGTGGTCATTGTCGTGGGTTGGTTTGGAAATGAAGATTTTGGTGGAACGGGCGACCTGACAAATTCAATGGACACGGTGATCATTGCCGTTTTGTCCGTGCCGCTGTTTTGGATGGCCACCCGATGCGGGCAGCCTGCGGATCAAGTACGCATGGAACTAGAGCATTTGCGCGCAGAAATCGGTACGGACAGCGACGCAGGCGCCGCTTTTCGGCACTAAAGGAAAAACATGTATTTATTTTTTGACACAGAGACAACTGGCGTTCCTAAAAACTACAAGGCGCCTCCATCGGACTTGTTGAACTGGCCGCGCGTTGTGCAATTGGCGTGGGTGGTGACGGACCAGCAGGGGCGTGAGTTGAAGGCGACAAACCACATCATTCGCCCCGATGGCTTTGTGATTCCAGAGGTGGTCTCGCGCATTCATGGAATTACCACTGACATGGCCATGCGTGACGGCATTGAGTTGAAGGTGGCGCTGGATGAAATCGAAACGGACATGTTGGCCTCGGCCAAGTTGTTCGCGCACAACATGTCCTTTGATGAGAACATTGTGGGGGCGGAGTTGCTGCGAGCCGGGCGGACAAATGTGGTGTTGCAGAAACCTCGTGGCTGCACCATGCAGGCGTCAACCGAATACTGCGCCATTCCCGGCAACTATGGAACGAAGTGGCCTAAGCTTCAGGAATTACATGAAAAGTTGTTCGGTGCGCCTTTTGAAGGCAGTCACGACGCGCTTGTGGATGTGCGCGCATGCGCCAAGTGCTACTTTGAGTTGCGCAAACTTGAAGTGATGCAGTAATTTTGCGCCGGTTCGCGGACAAAAACCGCAACTCAAAACTGTTATGCCCCCAAATCAATATGCAAGCGTTTTGCTCTGGAATAATGGGTATTTGTTGGATGCCCACGTGTGGCGTAACACAATTCAGCCACTGAAAATCTGCACTAGCAAGTAGCCGTTCAGCGCCACAATGGTGGAGGTCACTATCCACGATGTTGTTGTGAGCACTGGTGAATTGGCGAAGCGGCCCATTTTCAGTTTACTGCTGGTGAACCACACCAATGGAATCACCGCGAACGAAAGTTGCAAGGACAGAATCACTTGGCTCAAGATGAGCAACTTGTTTACGCCTGTCGCGCCGTACAAGGCCGCGATAATGACTGCCGGAATAATGGCGATAAGCCGTGTGATCAAGCGGCGCAACCATGGGGTCAGTCGGATATTGAGAAACCCTTCCATGACCACTTGCCCCGCGAGCGTCCCAGTGAGCGTTGAATTTTGTCCCGACGCTAACAACGCAATGGCGAACACCGTGCTTGCCAGCGACGCGCCCAACACGGGCGTGAGTAATTTGTACGCATCCTCAATCCCTGCAACATCTTGGTGGCCAGACGTGTGAAATGTGGCCGCGGCAAGAACAAGAATGGCGGCATTAATGAAGAACGCAAACAGCAGCGCGATGGTGGAATCAGCGGTGGCGTATCGAATGGCCATGGATTTACCAGCGTCGTCGCGCGGATAGTCGCGTGTCTGCACAATGGCGGAGTGCAAATATAAATTGTGCGGCATGACTGTGGCGCCCAGAATGCCAATTGAAATATAAAGCATGCCTGGGTTCATCACGATTTCTGGAGTGGGTACAAATCCGCGAAGTAGCGCGGGCAGTTGCGGACTTGAGGCGATGATTTCATAGGCAAAACAAGCCCCAATCACAAAGACAAGTCCAGCCACCAACGCTTCGATGTAGCGCCAGCCTTTGGTTTGCAGAAATAGAATCATCAACACATCAAGCGCCGTGATGCACACGCCCCACACTAATGGAATCCCAAAGAGCAGATTGAGAGCGATGGCGGAGCCGATGACTTCCGCAAGGTCACACGCGGCGATGGCAATTTCACACAGTATCCATAAGCAAAATGAAACGGGCCCGCTGAAGTGATCGCGGCACGCCTGCGCCAAATCCCGTTCAGCCACCACGCCAAGTTTCACCGCCAAGTGCTGCAGCAAGATGGCCATGAGATTTGAAATCAGCACAACGCTGAGAAGCGTGTATCCAAATTGAGCGCCGCCAGCCAGGTCCGTGGCCCAGTTTCCAGGGTCCATATAGCCCACGGCCACCATGAGTCCTGGGCCGCTGAAAGACAGCAATTTTTTCCAGCGCGATCCATTCATGGGCACGGGCACGGTGGAGTGGGCCTCAGGCAACGAGCGCGCGTTGCTGCGCAGGCGCCAAGCAGGTGTTGATGTATTTGGCGTAGGGGCGCTCATGAATAGGCAGATACGTTAAGTGACTGCGTAGGGTTGGCAAGTTTCATTCTTAGTTTTGAGAGTCTATCAAAAAATGTTTGACTACTCAAACTTTAATCGGCTAGGTGATCGGTTTATATTGACGATCTAGAACGCATGCAAAATGGATTTTT
>CAJACJ010000331.1 GCA_903938205.1 uncultured bacterium | reverse complement strand
GCTGAGTGTGTTCCGCAACGCCGGTAAGCGCAGTATTTTTATTTTCTATGTCGTAGTGGTGATCTATCTTGCCGCGACAACCGCGCTTGATCGTGTCGCGCGCGATCCCATCACTGTTGGCTCGACCGCGTCGTGGACCACGGCGTGGACGCCGCTGAATCCGTTTCTCACTTTGGAAAGCGTGTTGTTGACCAATCACTATCGACCACGCGAGTTTGCGCAAAATGAATCGGGTGCGTTTGGACGATTGTGGTTCGGTGATCCACTGTTGGCGCAGACCTATCTTTCGTTCGCCGTGTCGTTGGCTTTGGTCGTGTACGCCACGTTGCGCGTGCGCTTGATTGGCAGTCGAACAGAAGCGGGCAACACGTGGTTGTCAAGATTGTCGCGTCGCCTGAATTCACAACAACAGCGTGTTCCACGGCATGTTTGGCGAAATCCCATCGCGTGGCGGGAGGTCCATCTTCGGCTATCCACACCAGCGGCGCGTTTCTTGCGGTGGGGATTTCTGACGTGTGGTTGTGTCGCGGCCGCGGCGCTACTGGGCATGCATCGCGGTGGCGCTTTGAACACCTCGGTGCTTCGAATTATTTTGGCCACCGTGGTGATCAGCGAAGTGCTGCTGGCCGTGCTTCTAGCCGTGGGCGTCAGCGCGACCGCGGTCAGCCGCGAGCGCGAGGATGGCTCGCTTGATTTATTGCTGACCACGCCAATTCAACCGGGCGAATATTTATCCGGCAAACTGCGCGGCTTGATCACCGTCTTGTGGCCCATGATCGCTGTGCCATCGATCACATTGATATTGAGCGCGTTGTATGTGTTGTGCAATGGCTTTGGTGCGGGCAGTGTGACCACGCCTGAACTTGTAGGCACCAGCAAAATGGATGTGCCATTTGTGTTGCCAATTGCAGCGGGCGTATTCCCATTTGTGCTGACAGCGTTTCTTGCGTTCGTGGTCATGACTGGATTAAGTTGGAGTATTAAATCCAAGGGCGTGATTGGCAGCACCGTTGGCGCGATTGGAATTATTGTGGCCATCATGACAACGATTGGTTTGTGTGGCGCGGCCAGCGGAGGCAGCGTTCCACTCTTTGGACCAGCGATCAGCTGCCTAAGTCCGCTGAATTTAGTGTTGGCCACAGTCACGCCCGCGGACACAATTCCCGCAAGCATGGAACTTCAATCCGGACTGACCGCGTCGTTTTTATTGGGAGCGGCACTGAGCGTGGCGCTGTATGTGGGAGTCACTTTTGGCATGCACGCCGCAATGAAACGCTCTTTTATGATGACGGTGCGTCGACTGTCTGGTTTGAAGTAGCAGGCTCATCAATCATGGTTTGAATCTCCGCCATGATGGTGCGCTCGGACGCTTCATCACGACCCACTGGAGTCCACGTTGTTTGCGCGCGCGTCGAACCGTCAGTGACACCAGGTGTTGGCGTTTGCGTTTGACTGGTCAGCGTGGAACTCCACGTGTTGATGCGCATGCCATCCGTGAAATTGCGCTCCACAAATACGCGCGCGCGGATTTCAATTGGCCCCTTGTAGGTTTCCAAATCGAAACGCTTCAAGTCGTCAGTGGAGCCAGGCGCGGCGGGGCCAGTCATGGTGGCGATCGCCTCGATCGATTCAGGTTGCCAATCTTTTGGCGTGAAGACAAAGCGCACGCGACGGCGTTGGAACTGCGCGGTGTTCTCCGCTTTTTGCATCGCACCGGTGGAATCAAATCTCCATGGTTCAATCCAACTTCCAATTGTCTTGGGTTCAGTTTCAATAATGCCCGTGGTGCGATCAGCGGCTTGCGGCGGCATTCCAGCGTTGCGACTCGCCTCAATGCAGGCCTCGAAAGCCTTGGAATAGTCGGCGGAATCAATCTCAATCACCGCCGGACCATTCATGGTGTTGCAACCGGTCAACAGGATCACGCAACTTGCCAACACCGCAATTGTGGGCGCGCCGCAATAGCCAAGAATTGTGCGAATGGGTGACCGATCCATAAGTGCGCTCAGTGTAGTGTTCCTTTGACTAGCATCACGCCTGATCATGTTGTCCTTGTTCCTGCGCAGACTCGCTCTTATTCCTCCGCTGCTTTTGGCGATGTACACCATCACCTTTGCGTTGGCGTGGTTGATACCGGGCAACCCGCTTGAAAATCCAGAGGGTCGCCGTCCGCCGCCGGAAGTTGTTGAGGCCATGAAGAAGCAATATCGCTTGGACGACCCCGTGTCTTTTTATTTTGAATACTTAGGCAAGGCCAGTGGCGTGAGTTGGGTGTTGGGAAAATCGCCGCAGCCATTTGATCTTGGTCCAAGTTTGCGCCAGCCCGATTGGACCGTGAATGAAATTTTGCGCGATGCGCTTCCGGTGAGCGTGACGCTTGGATGCGCCGCCATGTTGTTGGCGCTTGCGATTGGAATGACTGCCGGAGTTCTCAGTGGCTTGCGGCCGCGCGGAGTTGTGGACGCGGCAGGACAAATTTTTGCGATGATTGGCGTGAGCGTTCCAAGTTTTGTGATTGGCGCATTTTTACTTCTCATTTTTGCCGCCAAACTCGGCTGGTTTCCAGTCGGTGGTTGGGGACGCGTGTCCAACATTGTGTTACCCGCTATCGCGCTTTCGCTGCCATTTTCCGCGGCGGTTGCGCGTCTTGTGCGCGTGGGCATGATCGAGCAAATGAACACGGAATACGCGCGCACCGCGCGGGCCAAGGGCTTGTCGCGGCCGCAAGTTGCCGTACGTCACGCATTGAAAAACGCATTTCTACCAGTGCTCAGTTGGCTGGGGCCCGCCACCGCCGTGGCGTTGACCGGTTCATTTGTGGTGGAAAAAGTGTTCGCGGTGCCCGGTCTTGGTCGTCACTTTGTCGACGCGGTCTTGGGCAAGGACATCACGTTGGTCATGGGCATAACGCTGGCGTATGGGCTTCTGGTGGCGCTGTTGAATTTAGCGGTGGACATGTTGTACGGATGGATT
>CAJACJ010000330.1 GCA_903938205.1 uncultured bacterium | reverse complement strand
GCCTTGATCAAATTTGCGTTCACATACTGAAAGTTGCTCTCTCGACCATCAATGTGAATGGAAAGAATGTCGGCTTGCTCAAATAATTCTTGCGCCGTAACAGAAGTGGCGCCGTTGCGCGCGGCCGATTCAATATGAAGTAGATCATGGAACAGCACTTTGCAGTCAAGCGCGTTGAGCGCAAGCGCGAGACGTTTTCCAATTCGACCTAAGCCAAGAATGCCAAAAGTCATTTCATTCAATTGCCGTGGCGCGGTCAGTTCGTTACGCACCTGTTCCCATTGGGTTGCGTCCACAGGTGAAGAAAGAAAAACGCGTGGACGGATGGCGTCAAATACAAGCGCAAGCACATATTCAACAACGGCCTGCGTGTTGGCGTCCGGCGTGTGCACCACGCGAATGCCACGCGCCTTGCACGCCGTAAGATCAATGTGGTCCAGACCGACCCCGGCGCGCGCGATCACTTTTAATTGCGGAAGTTGCGCCAACAGTTGCGCGTCTACACGTGTCGCCGTTCGAATAGCAAGTCCCTGGGCGCTCCGCGCTGCGGCAATAAAATCCGCGTGTCCTGGAGCCGCCTGTATCACATCGCATTCATTGGCAAGCCATTGCAAAGGGGCGCTTGCCAGCGGTTCCGTAACAATGACAATGGGTTTCATTCAATGAATGTAGCCATTTTGTATAAAAAAACCGTTTTTTATACAAAATATATTTGCGCGCCGAATTCACAGAGGCATATTTCTCTCAGTAGAAAAAAGTGTGGTGTATTTGCACTTGGAATTTCTGCAAGGAAAGACACTTGATGGTTGTAAATCGACACATACTTGCTCTCGCAGCTTCATTTTTGGCAACGAGTCACGCCTTGGCGGACAGTCCCGGTTATGCCGCACTTGTTGCGCGCTTGGGTTCCGCAACACCAACGGGCGCAGGTATTGGCGTGGTGCAAGTTGAGTCTCCATTGGCGACGGATTCCACCGCGTACTCGCCGGACGTTTCCCAAAGTGAGTTCATCGGAAAAGCTGTGACACGAATGAACACGCCGTACGCGATCAGTTCGCACGCGACTTATGTTGCGAGTTCTTTATATGGCGCCAACACAAGCATGGCCAAAGGTGTCACGAATATTTGGGCTTTCAATATCAGTAATTGGATCGTTGACAATTTAAAAATTGGAACGGGTGTGACTTTGCCCACCACACAACCCAATGCATCGGTACGCGTACAAAATAATTCTTGGTTGGCTTCGTATGGGATGGGTAAAGAAATCTATGACCGTGAGGCGGTTCGTCGCATGGATTACAGCATGTACCGCGACGGCGTATTGGCAGTCAATGGTGAGAACAATGGCGCTGGAAGTATTCGCTATCCCATGATGGGCGATTGTTTCAATGGTCTTTCAGTGGGGCGCTTGGATTTGCAACATTCCGCAGGTGTGACAGCATCCGCAAGCGATACTCCTGGAAGAATGAAGCCTGAAATAATTGCGCCGGGTCAAGCCACCAGTTACTGCACGCCTACGGTTGGCGCGGCAGCGGCTTTGCTATTTCAGCAAGCGCAACTTGCTGGCGCGCCAACGGCGGGATTGTCCGCAATGGCAAAGGCGCAAGTTGTGAAAGTATCGCTGCTCGCGGGTGCAACGCGTGACGCAAGTTGGAGCAATCAAGCGCCGCAAAGCGGAGCGCTGCGTGGCGTCACGGCTAAACCACTTGATCCGCTTCGTGGCGCTGGCGCTTTGGACATCAATGTCGCTCATCAAATTATCAGCGCGGCAAAAGACAATGGCAACGCAGTGGCCGTGAATGCCACTCAGTCAAATAGAGTTGGGTTTGCAAGCATCAGCATGAGCGCTGCGCAGCAAGTGTATTGGCGCTTTCGTGTGACTCAACTCACTCCAACTTTGGACTTTGTCATTACATGGCCGCGCGTGGTGGCGAGTGGTTTTGCCAGTTACACGCTTGCCAATATCGACTTGCGTGTTCGACGAGCATTGTCTGGCGCCAGCACGTTGCAGGCGCTTGAAGGTGACGCTGGCGTTGCTTGCATCGGCGGCGGAAATGTTTCAAGCGCTTCTGCGGTGGACAATATTGAAATCATTCACCTTTCAAATTTGCAGCAAGGTGAATATGTGGTGGAAATGACGCGGGTTGATAGCGGTGGCGCGGTGCAGGTTTCCGCTGGGTGGCAAGTGGACCCTCTTGGTTTTGGAATTGAAGGAGATATAGATGGAAGTGGGCTGTTGGATTCCGGAGATATCTCGCAAGTGCTGCTGAACATGGGCACCACTGAACCTGGCAGCGATGTGGATATGAACGGTTACGTTGACACGGCCGATGTGTCCATGATTTTGCTGAACATGTAGTCACGACGGCTCGCCGTACACTGCGGTTGTGAGTCGACACGGTTGGCAACGCG
>CAJACJ010000329.1 GCA_903938205.1 uncultured bacterium | reverse complement strand
GCTCTGCGCGTTGTCGCCAACGGCTGTGATGTGTCCAAGTTTGCGACCGGCTCGCGGCGACTTGCCATATATGTGCACGGTGACATTTGGAATTTGTTTCATCGTGCAATCGCTTGGCACGGCGCCACTGCGTAAAGTTGTCAATGGGTGATCAGCCATATCTCCATCAACATTTTTTTGGCCCGAAATTGCCGATGCAATTGTGCCCACAAGATTGATCATGACAGACTTGTTGCGTAATGCTGTTGAACCAAGTTGTTGCCGCGTGATGGCCTTGATGTGATTGGTGAATTGACTTGTTTCAGCGCCTTCAATGGACCAATGTCCACTGTTGTGAACGCGCGGGGCCATTTCATTAGCTATCAATTGCTGACCGTCAGGCGTGTTGAGCACAAAGAACTCGACGCACAAAACCCCTTCGTAATCCATGGTTTCCAGCATTTTTTCCAACGCCACCTGGGTCTGTTGCAAAACACTTGGCGCAACGCCTTCGGCTGGAACCGTGGTTTGGTGCAGAATGCCATTGGTGTGCTGGTTGCGACACGGCGGATAGAAAAGTGTTGAAGCCATTGGCGCGGAGATTTCTTTCGTCCGCACGGCGATCAAACTTATTTCAAAATCAAATGGGATGAACGCCTCAAGAATGCAAGGAACATTTCCAAGTTGCGCAAAGGCATGCGCTAACATGGATGGATCGTTGATGCGCTGTTGCCCTTTTCCGTCATACCCTTGCCCGCACGTTTTCAACATGGCCGGCACGCCGACATGTTCGAGCGCTGATTTCATATCCGCCAAACAAGACACCGCGGCAAATTTTTGCACATTCAATCCGGCCGCTTGAAAAAACTTTTTTTCTTGAATGCGATCTTTCGCAATCGCAGCGCAACTGGGTGATGGACGCATGGGTGCAAAATGTGAAAGCGCCTCAAGCGTGGCAAGCGGAACATTCTCCCATTCAAATGTAAAGAGATCCACGCCGCGCGCGAATTCCGCCAAAGCATCTTGATCAAGAAAGTCGCTGCGAATCACTTTGCCAAGGGATTCAACGCAACACTCCCCTGGCGGCACAAGAAACTTAAATGAATGTCCTAGTTTTTGCCCAGCTTGAGCCAACATTTGACCAAGCTGACCACCGCCAACAATTCCAATATTCACCGAGTGGAATCCTTCAAAGCGTGCTTGGATGGATCGGGTTGACTCAACACAATATCTGCGCGGGCAGCGCGATCCGCGGCAAGAGCGGCGCGAATATGTGGATGATCGTGCGCAATAATGGATGCAGCCAACAAGCCAGCGTTCTCCGCGCCAGCGCGACCAATGGCAAGCGTGCCCACAGGAATTCCCGCGGGCATTTGAATAATGGACAAAAGTGAATCAACACCATTCAACGCGGTTGTATTCACGGGAACGCCAAGAACTGGCAAAATTGTTTTACTGGCGCACATGCCTGGCAAGTGCGCGGCCCCACCAGCGCCAGCAATGATGACGCGCAAACCACGCGCGGCGGCCGTTGACGCATATTCAAAAAG
>CAJACJ010000328.1 GCA_903938205.1 uncultured bacterium | reverse complement strand
GGCGTAAGAAATCCAGCGACTTTGGACACGCTTTCAAAATCAACATCGCCCATGGTCGTAGTTTTTCCTTGCGGCGAAGTCACGCGGTGAATTCCCACATCAATCACCACGGCGCCGGGCTTGATCCAATCCCCCTTCACCAATCCAACCACGCCCGCCGCGGCCACAACCACATCGGCGGCGCGCGTGAGTTGCGGAAGTTCCAATGTGAATTTATTAGAACTGATTACCGTGGCGTTGGAACGCATCAACAACACGGCGACAGGCTTGCCCACGATATTGCTGGCGCCCACAACCACCGCTCGCGCACCTTGCAAATTTATTTTTGTGCTTTCAATCAGTTCAAGCACCGCGCGCGCCGTGCATGGAACCAAACTGCGTCGACCGTACACAACATTTCCAATATTGGCGGGATTCACGCCTTCCACATCTTTGTCCGGCGCGATCAAACTTTGCACGCGCTCCACATCAACTCCAACCGGCAGCGGCAAGTGCAACATGATCGCGCGCACTTGATTCTCATTGTTCAACAGCAACACGCGTCCAGCGATGTCATCAAAGGTGCTTGTGGCCGCCAAGCGATGCAGCACATAGTGAATGCCCGCCTCTTCACAAGTTCGCGCTTGACTCTGCGCGTACACCTCGGCTGCCTCATCGGCGCCAACCAAAATTGCGTCTAGACGCGCCACCGATTGAGATGCCGACACGCGCGCCTTCACATCGGCGCGCACTTTTTGACCAAGCAATTTTCCATCAAGCATCTGGCATGTCATGCCGCAAGCATAAGGCGATCGCGGCGAATTGTTTTGCGGCGCAATCGACATGAATAGTTCGCATCCTCATTGCATAATTTCTGCGGGTAATGGTGTCGCATTTCAAATTCACGCGCGCATCACATCACATGAATACTGCCGCTGCGGCGCACCCATTCTCCGCTAGCATCGCTTGTTAAGGAGACACTTATGATCACCACCCTCATTGCCCTCGTCCTAGCCGCTCCCGCAACATTAACCGTTGGCTCCAAGGCGCCGCCGCTTGCCGTGGACGCTTGGGTGAAGGGCGAACCTGTGAAAGAATTGCAGGCGGGAACTTCATATGTTGTTGAATTTTGGGCGACATGGTGCGGTCCCTGCATCGCGGGCATTCCACATCTCACCGCCATGCAAAAAGAATTTCCTGCGGTGCAATTCATCAGCGTGGCCGCCAGCGAAAATGGTCCCAAGGACAAGCAACTGGACAAGCTGAAAACTTTTGTCGCCGGCAAGGGTGACGCAATGGGCTACCGCGTTGCATATGACAGCGACCGCGACATGGGCAAGTCATGGATGGAAGCCGCAGAACAAAATGGTATTCCCTGCGCATTCATTGTTGGCAAGGACGGCGTGATCCAGTGGATTGGCCACCCAATGGAAATGGATAAGCCACTGGCAGCTGTCGCCGCTGGAACTTGGGATTTGAACAAAGCAAAAGATGCGGCCTCGGCGCAGGCCAAAAGCGAAGAGACAAGCAAAGAAATTTCCAAGCTCATGCGATCCGCGCAAAAGAGCGGCGACTATACGGCGTTGCTTGCCAAACTGGATGAAGCCATCAAGAGCAATCCGGATAACACAGATATGTTGATGACCAAATTTCAAATTTTTGCGGGTCCAGTCAAGAAACCACAAGAGGCAATTGCCGTTGGCAAGCAACTTTTAGCGTTGGATCTGAGCGCCATGGAATTCAATCAACTCGCTTGGGTGAGCGCCACGGAAATGCCTGAAAAGTCGCGTGATTTGGACTTTTCACTGGCTGCGGCTCAGAAAGCTGTTTCAGTTTCAAAGTCCGCGGATCCAGCCATTCTTGACACGCTTGCTCGTGTGTATTGGGATCGCGGCGACAAGGCGAAGGCCCAGTCCACGCAGCAGCAAGCGGTTGATCTTGGCGTGAAGGGAAACCTGGACGCTGACACGCTTGGCGAGATGAAGGAAACGCTGGAGAAGTACAAGTCAACCGATGGCGCGAAGAACTAAATTCATTTTCACACTTCGACTTCGTGGCCAACTTTCGCTGATTCATAAATAGCGTCAATCACCGCCTGTACGTGGCGGCCTTCATGTGCGGTGGCGATTGGCTTTGTGTTTTGTTCCAGCAACAATCGAAATGCTGCGGCTTGCGCGTTCCACGCTTGCTTTAAAGGTTCTTCGGCGGCAAAGTGCGGCTCCAAGTCGGCGGGCATAGCGTGACTTTCCGTTGCAATGGTCAGCGACTTTGCTTGAAGTCCAATGTGGCAACCGGCTTTCTGCCCCATCAAGATCACACCGTCGGGAAGAATTCCGTCCTGCACATTCATAGCCCACGTGGTGTTCACTTCAATCGTCAGCCCGCCTTCGCAGCGCAGCAACGCCGTGGCGTGGTCCTCCACATCGCACACGCCGTCAAATTTTGGCGGACCAGCCCACATGGAGACGTGCGTGTAATTATGCATTTGACAGCCAAAATTGGCATAAATTGCGCCGCTCACGCGCAGCACTTTTGGAAAGCCCGCCAACCACAACGAGGCGTCAATGATGTGCACGCCAAGATCAATCAATGGTCCACCACCTGAGCGCGCTTTATTTGTGAACCACCCACCAAGTCCTGGCACTCCGCGGCGTCGATAGGTGCTGGCCTTGATGTGATAGAGCGAACCAAATGTTCCCGCATGCACAAGTTTTTTTGCCGTGGCCACCGCGGGAAGTTGTCGACACACAAAACCCATCTGCACTTGCTTTTTGGCTATTTCGCTGGCGCGAATTATCTCGTCGCATTGCGCCGCGGAAAGCGCCATTGGCTTTTCAAGCAACACATGCTTGCCCGCTTGCAAACTTTGCACCGCCAGTGGCATGTGCAAATCATTGGGCACGGCAATGATCACGCCAGCAATATCGCGCTGCGCCAACAACGCTTCAACGCTTGGCATCACTTGAGCGCTCGGCACTTCGCTGACAAGCTTGTTGGCGGCCTCAGGCTTAATGTCCCACACCGCGGCAATATCAAGACCCGCGTGCAGCGCATGGCGGGCGTGCACATGACCAATC
>CAJACJ010000327.1 GCA_903938205.1 uncultured bacterium | reverse complement strand
TATGCGGTGGGCTTTACGCCGCGGCTTATAAGCGTGGACGGCCAAATGGATTTGCAATACAACCCAGAGAATGGCGCGATTGCGCCGGGTTTGTTTGGCGTTGGCATTGCGTTTCCAGAGGCTCGCGCCAATCGCGATGGCGTGGTGGAACATCGCGTGGGTTTATGGAAATTTATGGAATATCTTGGCGAAGTTGTGCCGCTGTGGCTTGCGCATAAAACGTGATTGATCGCGCTTGAAATAAAATCGCCCCACTCATCAAGCGATGAATGGGGCGAATCATCAATACACAATTGAGCTTGGTTGATTATGCGTGTTGCTGCACCAACGCTTTTGTTTTTGGAGCGCACCAACTCGAGAAATAAGCTTCATCCTCCACCGCCAACGCCTCTTGCGTAGGCGCCAGTGGACGGAACGTGTCACACATAACGGCGAGTTCATCGGTGGAGCGCTGATTCAATGTCGCCTCGATTGTTCCTGGATGCGGACCGTGCGGAATACCAAGGGGATGCAACGTGATTGAACCTTGCGATATTCCACGGCGCGCGGGGTAGCGACCCTCGGCGTAGAACATGACCTCATCGCTGTCAATGTTTGAATGCGCGTACGGAACACGAATTGCATTGGGATGAAAATCAAGCGGCCGCGGACAGAAACAACAAATGACCGCGTTGTGTCCTTCAAACACTTGATGCACAGGAGGCGGCAAATGCAACTGGCCAACAATGGGTGCGAAGTCCATGGCGTTGAAACAATATGGCCAGCAAACACCGTCAAAACCAACAATATCCATTGGATCGTGCAGGTAGCGAAAACTATGCAGCGCACCTCGGGCTTTCACGATTATTTCATACATGCCATCAACCATGGCGGTGGCTGGCGTGCCGAATTCGCCATTGGGCGCACGAATATCACGCTCGCAATATGGGCTGTTCTCTAGGAATTGCCCAACGCCACCTTGGCGATATCGCGGCGGCGCTTGAATGTGTGAGCCGTTGACATATTCCATGGTGATAAAGCGCGCGCCAGCGGCGGCTATCGGCTTGTCGAAATCCATCCGGTAAATCGTGCCCTTTGGAATAACAACAAAGTCGCGTGGCTCCATGGTGAGTTTGCCAAACATGGTGGTGATGGTGCCCGAGCCGCTTTGAATGAAAATACATTCATCGCTTTGTCCATTTTTATATAGCGTGGGCATGCGCTCGTTTGGAACACACATGGAGATTTCAACATCGGCGTTGCCAAGCAACACCTTGCGGCCAGAAATTGGATCACCATTTGGAAGCATGTCTTGCGTTTTTAAATGCCGCATGCGCAACACGCGCGACTGCACATATGTTGGTTCCACCACACGACCAATTTCACACGACTCCACCGCCGTCGGCGCGTGCTTGTGATAGATGGTGCTCATGGTGCCGGAAAAACCTTCCGTGCCAAACACCTCCTCAAAGGCAAGTTGTCCATTGACCATGTGGCGGGTGTGGCGTTTGTGAGGAATGCTTCCGCGAGAAATGTAGTAGCACATGCGATGCTCCTTAAAAATGTGTTACGTGAGTGAACGAGTGTGCGTGATCAAAGTTGTTATTTACAGATTGCCCCGACGCTCTTGCTCCAGTTCAAGGGCCTCAAAAAGTGCTTTAAAATTGCCTTTTCCGAAGCCTTTTGCGCCCTTGCGTCCAATGATTTCCACGAACAATGTTGGTCGATCCTGCACGGGCTTGGTGAAGACCTGCAATAAATATCCCTCGTCGTCAGAATCCAAAAGCAGACCAAGAGATTTCACAAGCGCGTGCGGCTCATCGATTGGTCGACCAAGCGCGCCTTCAACGCGTTCCCACACCCGTTCGTAGTACGCGTCGGGCAACGCCAAGAACGCGACGCCGCGGCGGCGCAATTCACGAACCGTCGCAAGCGCGTCGCCAGTTCGAAACGCCATATGTTGAACGCCTGCGGTGCCATCATGCCAATCCAAAAATTCCTGAACTTGGCTTTTGCGCAGACCAGGCGCGGGCTCGTTAATTGGAATTTTTACCAAGCAGCGCCCGCCGTCCATCACCTTTGACATAAGCGCGGAATATTTTGTGGAGATGTCGCGGTCGTCGAAATGCTTGAATAGTTTGAAACCAAGAACTTGGCTGTACCAATCCACCCACTGATTCATTTGACCCAGGCCAACATTGGCCACGCAATGGTCCAGCGCCACAAGTCCACACGGACGTTCCATGTTGAGAGTGTTCAATGGATCCGCGCCAACTTTGCGAAAGTTGGGCGAGAACAATTCGCCCACGGTTCCGTTGGCGTCGCCGCACGCGCCACGGCGACTCACCAAACTATGCACGCAACGACCAAAAGCCCGGATACCAGCGGTCACAAGCACATTGTTCCCGCTGAGAATTTCCGTTGGTTCATAGGCGCTATTAGCGCCATTGCGAAGCGCTTGCTTGTACGCCGCCTCCGCGTCACGCACGGTGAATGCAATGTCGGCAACACCGTCGCCGTAGCGCGCAACATCCAGTCCGGCCGTATGTGTTGGCGCAAGACCCGTTGTGAGCAAAAGGCGAATGTCGCCCTGCACCATGAGGTGCGAAGCCTGATCACGGCTTCCGGTGGTGAGATCACTGTATTGGTCCGCCGTAAATCCAAACGTGGCGCCGTAAAAAGTGCGCGCTTGCAACGCGTTGCCAACATGCATGCGAATGTGATCCACGCCAAGAAGATCAAGCGCGTTGGCAGAATTGGAATGCGCAACGACACTTGCAGCAGGGCGTTGAGGGTTGGTGGATTCACTTGCCGCGCGCGCGTTGCCAGAAATTGTTGGCGTGACTGTTGCGACAGGAGAATGATTGTGATGATCATGATGCGCCTTGCCAGAACATGCCCCACCATTTTTACATGCGCCGCCACACGTTGCATTTGGCGCGCCTTCTTCGTCTAGGTAATCAGAAATTTGCTGAAGGTTTTCAAGAATAAAAAGCTTGGGCTGGAACTGGTCAATTTCAAATGATGTCTGTGCAACTTCGGTTGAATCAAACGCGTTCAACTGAACCTTGTACGGCTGCAAGCAGTGGCGCGATTCATCTGGCGAAGAAACCAAGCCAGCGCCAAGAATTCGCACCTTTGAATCTTCGCGAATAAGGCCAAATTCCATGGTAAACCACAACACATTGGTTAGGCGCTGCAATTGCTCCGCGTCCGCGTTCACACCCACGCGGCCAAATCGCTCAAGCAACTTCGCCAGGGTTTTGTCGGCGCACAACGGCGCATGACCATACATATCGTGGAACGCGTCGGGTTCGGGCAAATATCCCTCTTGCGTTGGATCGCGGACAACCACGGTGACGGGCAAGATTTTGCGAGCGAGACATCCAAAGAACGCGCGCGCGGGTAAATAGCCAGTCACCGCACGAATTTGCCATCCCGTGATCGCTTTGAGACACTCTGAAACTTCAGTGACCACAGGAACACGGTCTTGATCAAATTCAAGCGCGACCGCGCCCGCGAGCCAAAGTTCGCTGGCATGCAAAGAAAGATACTCGCGTTGCTGCTTGCATAAACGGCTCCAAATGTGATGGTCGCGCGGATCGTATGCGGCGTGATATTGATTCACAAAAATAGAATCCACATTCAAATCAGTGATTGAAGGATCCTCAAAGCGCGCCAGCGCAATGCGGGCTACTTGCACTTCAACTGGATTGAGCACGGATCGATGAATGATGCCCTTCGTTGTCTTCATGGTGAGACTCCTTGTTTGCGAAGATATCACGAAATCTT
>CAJACJ010000326.1 GCA_903938205.1 uncultured bacterium | reverse complement strand
CAATAATGTCCGCGTTAATAGCAATGCGCCTGACAATTGGCGTGGCGATAAGTGTGGCGACAAGTGCCGCCACAAAAACTGGCATATAGCTAGAGAGCAATTCAATTGGGTTCAACACTGTCCACGTTGAAACATCCGATCCCGTTCGCCCAAGGTTCAGAGGCTGGTTGACAAGTGAACCTTGAATCATGCTGCGTATTCCTTTGTATGTGCGCTACCCAAAGATCGAGCAATGTCGGCGATGGTTGCGTCAAGAGAAATCAGCGGCGTAAATCCAATCGCTCCACGAATGCGTTCAAGACTTGGTTGCCGAACTTGAAGATCTTCAAAGCCTTTACCAAATACTTTCTCATGCGGCACGTTTTGAATGGACGAGACAGATCCCGTCACGCGAATCACGCGCTCGGCCAACTCTTGCATTGAAATCATTTCATCCGATCCCATGTTGAAGACCTTGCCCAAACACGCAGTGGATCGCAGCAACTGAATCAACGCGGGCGCGACATCGCGCACATCGCAAAAACAACGCTTTTGAGAGCCATCACCGTGCACTTCTAGGGGCTTGCCCGTCAATGCGGCCTGAATAAATCGCGGCAACACCATTCCCCAATCGCCTCTTTGACGCGGTCCAACTGTATTAAAAAATCGGATAATGACCGTCTGAAGATTTGATTCCGAAACCGCCGCAAGAGTGAGGAACTCATCAAGCGCTTTGGAATAACCATAACTCCAACGCGATGAAGTGGTTGGTCCAAACACCACGTCGTCAGTTTCAGAAAACGGCACACGAATACCCTTGCCATACACCTCACTGCTTGAAGCAATCAACAACTTCGCGCGATCTCGAATGGCCCAACGAATGGCCGCGGTTGTTTCAAGAATATTTGTCTCTATGGATTGCCTTGCGTGATCAACAATAAGGCGAACGCCAACCGCGGCGGCAAGATGATAGATCTCATCGAATCGTTCCACATTCAACGTGGCAAATGCGTGCGTGACCGTATTTGAAATAAAGTGAAGTCGCTCGCCCGCCGCATGTTTCGCGCCTGAAAGATTCCGTATATCTCCAGTTGAAAGATCATCCACCACCACGACGCGCGCGCCCTGCAAGAGCAATTGCTCCACCAAATGGCTTCCAATAAACCCCGAGCCACCCGTAACCAGAATGTGCTTGGTGGAGGTTGTCATTTAGCACTCTACGTTGTTGTTGGCTTCGGTCCATCTTTTGAAAGCACAGACGAAGTCGCTTGCCCAGCTGGCAACTGGAAAGCCGCGGTGTCCGCAGCGTATTCCGCAATTGCCTCGGCGTTCTTTTTAAAGTAACCGCCTGCAGTGTTCTTAGGTCGATTCAATATTGTCCCCAAGAAATTACTTTTGCTATCCATAAGTTGATACGCCAACTTGGTGACAAGTCCCTTTTGGTCTTGCCAAGCGCGCACAACCAAAATGGATGCGTCGGCTTTGTTGGCCAACGCAAGCCCTTCTCCAGCGACAATACTCGGTGGAGCATCTAGGTACACGCGGTCATAATTTTGATGGCACCAATCGAGGAACGCATCCATCTTTTCGGTATTGAGCAGTTGAAACGTTCTATTGGACGGCGCACCAGCACCTATGAAATGCAGGCCGTTGCCTTGATCAATTAAAATACTAGACGGATTTGCGCCATTTAAAATATCACCAAGACCTGGCAGGTTTGGATCAAGTCCAAGTGCCTTACCCAACCTAGGCCGGCGAAGATTGGCACCAACAAGTAAAGTCCGACGCCCAACCGATGCATCGCATGCGGCAAGATTGAGCACCATGGTCGTCGTACCTGAACCCGGCATCGGACTCATCACCAAGATAATTTTTGCGTTCGTTGGAGCCAATCCTTTTGTAATCAAGGAATCACTTTGTCTAAAGCTTTCCGCCGTCATGGAGTGCGGACTTTCGAACACAATCAATTCCGCGCGCTTGGGCTTTGTTGGATCATCACTAATATCGGGAATCACACCCAAAATTTTTCCTGGCAAGCCCATGAGATCGCTGGGGTACTTGATTCGCTGGTCAAGAATTTCACGGACAAACAGAATTAAAATATAAATACCGCATACCAGGACGGCGGTTCCAGGAACCATGAACTTCAATTGTGGAAATGTGATTTCGCGGGGCTTAATCGCTCTTTGAACCACCTCAACTCGTTGGGACTCTTCGCGCAATCGCGCCAAATTCACATCATTGATTGTTTGAGACACAAGCTGTCTTTGATCCTCCGCTTGGCTTAACTGCTCACGCAACGTACCGAGTTCTGCCATGTTCATTGTAAAATCTTCGCTCGCCACAGAGTTCTTTGCAAAATCTTCCTGTTGCTTTTTCAAAAGAGTTGTGAGTGATTGAACACGATTGGCCGCACCCCTTAAATCGGCGAGCTGATTTCGAAGCAGAATCTTCTTGCGCGTGTCAGTGCGCTGTTTATCAACCGCAGATTGGGCCGCCTTTAATTGAAGCACTTCGGAGTGCTTTTCTCCAAATTGCTTTGTCGAAGCTTCGTAACGACGAGACGCGTCCTCGAAATCACGGTTTAAATTTTGCATCACGGGGTCGTTGTCCGCGTCACGTAAATCCTCGTCAGAAAACCCCGCCGCGCCACTTTGCTTCTCTTCCGCCTGGGCCTTGCGCGACTCCGCCACAGAAAGCTCACTGGTTGTGTTGGCAATTCCATCGCGCAATTTCTCCAATGCCCGAGAATTTTCACTGGATGACTCATTCAGACTTGTCATGTTGCGTTCTTTGACAAACTTTTGAATTTCCTGCTTTTTAGCCGCAATTTGATCATCTAATTTCTTCTGGTTTGCCTCATACACACGAAGAATGGTGGCGAAACGATTGTCCTCGTTTGCCCGAACCTGGGTCACATACGTGCTGGCGACCGCGTTAAGAACAACGGGAACATCTTCTGGATTCTGGGTCCTCCAGGCAAGCGTGAAAATTTGTGTTCCGCGCTTATGTGCTCCGCGCAAATCGTTTTCAAGCTCGGTAGCCGCTT
>CAJACJ010000325.1 GCA_903938205.1 uncultured bacterium | reverse complement strand
GGATTCAGGGCCTTCTTCAAACGCCAACTCGCGTAAAGCCTCGATATAGAAGCCGTTTTCGTAGTCGCCCGCGGTGCCACCAACTTCAACAAACACAACATCGGCGGGACCGCCATTGGGTCCGCCAGTCATGGCCAGTTGTCGCAGATGCATTTTCACGGTGCCGGTGACATGCGGAATCATTTGCACATCGCGTCCAAGAAAATCGCCGCGTCGTTCGCGGTCAAGAATGTCGCCATAAATCTGGCCCGCGGTCACAAAGTTTCGGCGCGAAAGATTTTGATCCAAGATGCGCTCGTAGGTTCCCAAGTCCATGTCGGTTTCAAGACCATCTTCAAGCACAAAAACTTCGCCATGGCGAAATGGATTCAGCGTGCCCGAATCAATATTCAGGTAGCCCTCCATTTTGATCGGCGCAACGGCAAGGCCCTTGTCTTTTAAAAGTTTGGCAAGGCTTGAGGAAAAAATTCCTTTGCCCAAACCACTCATCACGGTGCCAATCACAACCACAAATTTGGTGCGGCCCTTTTGATATCCCTTGGGCGTTGGCGAGAACCATTCTTTCTGTTCATCGCTAGCGGAAAATTGTGACAAGAAAGCTGAATCATTTGAGTGATCCGCTGACGATTTAGGTTGAGAACGATCCTTGGAGGGCACGCTTGATCGTACCAAATGGAGCAATCCACTCAAGTTGCCGCGCTGATATTTTGTGCAATTTCTTGAGGATTCATTTCCGTTGCCGCTATCAATTTCGGAAAAACTTGGGAGCATTCAAGACATGAGAAATACGCTCTTTCGTAGTGCTTTAGGCGCCTCTTTGGTTCTTGCGGGTCTTACGTGTTTGACCGCCACCGCGGAAGATGCGGGTTTAGGTTGGGGATTTGAATGTGGCTGCATGCAGCATCGGCTTGATCGGGAAATGCTTCGGCCCGCCAAGGGCGCGGGCTTGGCGTGGAATGAAGCCAGTGGAGCGGATTCACGCAACTGGCCACCCAACCCAATGGTGAACTACGAGCACGTGAAGATTGCGCTTCGCTTTGCGGATGTGGTTGCGCCCGAAGCCGAGGCGGTTGCTACCTACACAGTGCGTCCAATTGGCGTGCCAGTTGAAAGTTTGAAGTTGAACGCCGATGGATTGAAGATTGCATCTGTGAAACTGGATGGCGCGGCGACGGAATTTTTTAGCGATGGGAAAAATCTCACCATGAAATTCGCCAAGCCACTGCCCAGCGACAAGTCCAGCGTGATTGAAGTGGCGTACACCATTTCGCGGCCAACCGATGGAATGACTTTTTCGCCGGCGTATCCAGACCGCGCTGGATATGGACCGCAAGTTCATACGCAAGGTCAGACAGAAGGAAATCATTTTTGGTTTCCATGTCACGACTTTCCAAATGTTCGTCAGAGCACCGAGCTTGTGGTGGATGTTCCCAAGGGCATGACCGTGAGTGGCAATGGAAAGTTGGTTGAGCATGTGACCAAGGGCGATCGTGAAATATGGAATTACCTGCAGGAAAAGCCACATGTTGCATACTTGGTCAGCGTGGTGGTGGGCGACCTTGAGGCCGTGCCTTTGCAAAGTCCGTTGTCGGGCGTGCCCATGCATGTGTGGGTTCCAAAGGAGCGCGTCGGTGATGTGGAGCGCACCTATGGGCGCACTGATCGCATGATCGCGCTGTTTGAAAAAGTGTTTGGCCAAAAATATCCATGGGCAAAGTACGACCAATTGTTAGTGCGCAACTTTGGTTCAGGTGGAATGGAAAATACAAGCGTGACCAACATGTATTCGTCAGCCATTCTGAGCGAGAATGCCGCCAAAGAAGAAGACCTGGATGGTTTGATCAGCCACGAGCTGTGCCATCAATGGACTGGAGATTTTATTACGTGCAAAAGTTGGGCGGACATTTGGTTGAATGAAGGATGGGCCACATATGGCACCGCGCTGTGGATGGAGGAACGTGATGGACCAGATGGATATTTTGATTCCATGCTGGACAACGCTGGGGTGGCCAAGAACGACAAGAGTGACAACGCGGTAGGCATGGTCAGCCCGATTTATAAAAACGCCGGTGAAACTTTTGGGCGCGCGGCCAATCCATATCCAAAGGGCGCCAGCATTTTGCACATGTTGCGTGAAATGTTGGGTGAGGAAGTTTTCTATAGGGGCGTGCGGGCCTACATGGCCAAATTTGCCCTTTCAACCGCTGAAACAAGTGATTTTAGAATCGCTCTGGAGCAGGCCAGTGGGCTTGGCTTGGAGTGGTTCTTTGATCAATGGTGCATGCGTCCTGGTTGTCCAAATATTTCAACCAAGGCAACTTATGACGCGGCCACCCGCATGTTAAGAATCAAGGCGGAGCAGACGCAGAAGATTGATGAGCGCACTCCGGCCTTGCGCGTGAGCACGCCTATTTGTGTGCGCACCGCTTCGGGCGAGAAGACCATTGCGTGGGAGTGGCGCGATCGCTCAGCGGAGATTGAAATTCCACTTGATGGACCTCCGCAGTGGGTGGCGTTTGATCCGCGGCTTGCGGCGTTGAAAACCTTGAAGATGGATTGGCCAATGGACTGGTTGCGGGCGCAGGCGAAAAATGGTCCAACCATGGCGTCGCGTCGGCAAGCGGTGGAGGCGTTGCGTGGCGATGGATCGCCCGCCACCATCGCGGTGCTGGAGCAGATTGCCAAGAACGAATTGGGTCGTAGAAAAATTCGCGGCGAGTGCATTGATTCGATCGCGGATTTTAAGAACGCCGACAGTGCGGCAAGCATTGGAAGATTGCTTGACGCGCCGCCTCAAGATCCGCGCGTTCGTTCGGCGTTGATATTGGCAACCGCCTCGCTTGATAAGGAGAAAGCAATTCCAATATTGATGCAGCAACTGACGTCGGATTCCAGCGAGTTATGCCGCAAAAATGCGATCGATATGTTGTCCAAATTGGAGGCCAAGGAAAGCGTGGACGCCATTCTTGCCGCCTCGGATATGCCAAGCCATCAACAACAAATTCAACAATCGGCAATGCGCGCCTTGGCAAAATTTGAAGCCAGTAAGGCGTTGCCACAAGCGTTGAAGTTGGGATCGCTGGGTGGCTATGACCGTGCGCGCGGAGCGGCTATTGACGCGGTTGGGAAATTGGTTTCCAAAGATGAGAAGGACGCGGCTCGGATCGCGGCGATTGCGCAACTCATTTCATGGCTTGATGATCCAGAGCGTGGCGCACGACGCGCCAGTGCGGAAACGCTTGTGGC
>CAJACJ010000324.1 GCA_903938205.1 uncultured bacterium | reverse complement strand
GTCCGTGTTGTGATTTGAACTTGATTTACAGGCGCATCAATTGCATGGGCCCCAACCCAGCAGCACTGTTGAAACATCTCCGGAGTCCACTTGGCCAGAAGAATCAAGATCAGTTGGGCACAAGAAACAGACGCCGTAGTCAAGCAGAATGGACGAGACATCTCCGCTGTCAATTTGACCGTTTTGATCGAAATCACCAACGCAGCAACCACGAATGTCGCTGAGCGCCGTGATGCGCAAGGTGGCAAACCCAGTGGAATTTTCAAGCGACGCCAAGCGGATCAGATAGGTGGTGTCGCATTGTGTTTCAAACCGCAAGTTGCTGCCACGAGTGGGCTCGCAAAAAATACTGTCATCAGAACATTGCTCTAGCACAAGATTCGCGCATGAGCCAGAAAACAAATCCATGCGCGTGTCAAAGTTGACGCCGCAGACATCAATTTGATAATTGCTGTGAGTTCCAGCTGGTGGCGTCCAACGCAACCAGATATCGCCACCCGTAGGCGTTGGATTGCTTGAGCAAGAAAATGCAGGCAAGCCCGCGGTTGATCCCAACAATGAAAGAGAAGTTGATCCCACGGAAACATCCAATGGCGTCGCGCAAGAATCATTGCTTGGGCGAGGCGCTCCGCATGATTGCGCGGCCAAGATGGCGCAATCTTCATCCCAAGTTGTTTCACAGCACGAAGGCAGTGAATTGCACACAACGCCGCAACACGCCGGATCTACGCAGCTTGGTGTTGTGTGCGTGGTAAAACAATTTCCTGTGGCGTTGGTGCAGGGCACTACGCATTTGGCCGCGGTTTCCATTTGAAACCAATAGCCGCCGTCATCACAATTAAATGACTGGCTTGAAATGATTCCGTTGGTTCCTGGCGCGACCACAACCCAATATTTAGCGGGCGCCACGCAGTTCCATTCGCGGCCAGGTGCGCAACCGGCTGCGTTCACCAAAACTTGCGCGCCTGGAAGTGAAGTCTCCGTTGCGTTCACGGCCGTCAAGGCGGCGAACACGGGGCGAATTGAAGAAAGTGTGATCGCCACTTTCACATAGCCATCATTATCCGTGTCGGCGTTGCGCAAATCTAGGTAGTACACATCGACATCCGTAATGGTGGTTCCGTCAATGGTGGTGAACAGCGAGCCACACATTGTTGTTTGCGCGCCAATGGTTTGCGCAGTGTTTGGCAGAATCAAATCAGGTCGAATACTTGGATCATTCGAGCGAGTTTCGCAAGCCTCAAGTTCACGGCTTGCATTCAGTGGGCACACCAATGTGCAAGATGTATTGCACAAATCAGCGGCTAAGTACACGCAAAAATCATCCCAGATCACATTGCAACATGTGGGCAAACCCGCGCAAACGGATTCACAACAGACTGGATCAGCGCAACTGGAATTGCCGTGTGGCACCAAGCAATCGCCGGCGGTTGGATCGCCACAACTCTTAGGCGGCGGCAACACGCACAGATCTTGGGCTGACAATGCGCAGGTGAAGTCCCAAACGGCTTCGCAACAAAATGGATCAATGGCGCACACAACTCCACAGCATGTCGCGTCCGCGCAAGACGCCTTGCCCCGTGAAATGAAACAGGAACCAAGCCCTGGAATTCCGCAGATTTCACATAATTGGTTGGCCATGTCCAAACAGTCTTCGTCCCAATTGGTATCGCAGCAGTGCGGCGTGAAGCTGCACACGTC
>CAJACJ010000323.1 GCA_903938205.1 uncultured bacterium | reverse complement strand
CTGAAAGAAAATGTTGACAAGGCCTGCGAGCAATTGCCCGAAGTGAAAAACATTGTGGTGCTGAAGCGCGTTGGCAATTCCATCAACATGAAATCGGGACGCGATCAATGGTGGCATGACGCCGTCGCCAAGGAAACCACCTCATGCGCCTGCGAGGAAATGGAGGCGGAGGAATTACTCTTTCTGCTGTACACCTCTGGAAGTACTGGAAAACCCAAGGGAATTCGTCACACCACTGGCGGGTACATGATCTACACCGCGTACACCGCCAAACTTACTTTTAATTTGCTGCCGCGCGCCGGCCAGATTTTTTGGTGCACCGCCGACATTGGTTGGATCACCGGTCACAGCTATGTGATCTACGGAATTCTTGCCAACGGCGTGACCACGTTCATGTATGAAGGCGCGCCCAACGCGCCCAAGGAAGATCGCTTCTGGCGCATTGTGCAACGACACAAGATCACGCATTTCCATACCGCACCCACCGCAATTCGCGCGTTCATGAAATGGGGCGACGCGCTTCCCGCCGCGCATGATTTGTCCAGCGTGAAATTGCTTGGCTCCGTTGGCGAGCCCATCAATCCAGAGGCGTGGATGTGGTACCGCGAAAAAATTGGCGGCGATTGCTGCCCAATCATGGACACATTTTGGCAAACCGAAAGTGGCGGACATTTAATCACGCCGCTTCCAGGTTGCACGCCGATGAAACCGGGCTCATGCACTCTGCCATTTCCCGGCGTGGACGCAGCGATTGTTGACGAGCAAGGCAACGAACTTCCCGCGAACTCTGGCGGCTTGCTTGTCATTCGCAAGCCGTGGCCGGGCATGTTGCGCGGCATTCATGGCGACCGCGAGCGCTACATTGAAACGTATTGGGGAAAAATTCCAGGCATGTATTTAGCGGGCGATGGCGCGCGCCGCGACGGTGACGGATTCTTTTGGATCATGGGCCGCATTGATGATGTGCTGAATGTCAGCGGCCACCGACTAGGAACTGCGGAAGTTGAAAGCAGTTTGGTGGGCAGCAAACTGGTTGTTGAAGCCGCGGTGGTTGGCATGCCGCATGAGATCAAAGGCACTGGAATTGCCGCGTTTTGCGTGCCTCATCCGGATTATGCGCACGCCGCAGACGATGCGCTTCGCCAGAAATTAATGCTGCATGTCACCAATGACATTGGCGCCATCGCGCGTCCAGACATGATTCGCTTCACCACCGGATTACCCAAGACGCGCTCAGGAAAAATCATGCGCCGGCTTCTGCGCGATGTGGCCGCGGGCAAAGAAACCACACAAGACGTGACCACGCTTGAGGATTTCAACGTGCTGGCGAAACTTCGCGAGGGCGACGAATAAATTTCATCGCATGAAAAAATAAAACGCCGCGCGCGAATCCGCAATGAATTCGCCGCGGCGAGTAATGGAGCCGAGGGGAGTTGAACCCCTGTGCCGAAACGCCCTGACAAGGGCCTCTACGCGCGTAGTCAACTCTTTGATTTCGGATCACCTTCGGCTGTTGACCGCCTGGGATGACCCTATGCATACAAAGTGTCGCGGGAAACCGCATGCCAGGGTTTCTCCGCCAGTCCGATGTTTTTTGGATGACACTCCATCGGGCGTCAAGCGTCATCCATGCAGCCTAATTAGGCTGCGAGTGCGTACTGCGTATTGGCAGACGTCTTTTTGCATACTTTTTACGTGGCCAGCATGCTCCACGGCGCGCCACCAATGCCTGGAATCGCCCGGTCGATACCGGTACGGCCCCGTGCAAAACAAATCCAATCCATTCTCCAAGTTTGCGAGTGTAGCCACCTATGCGGCGCAAATGAAAACACTTTCAAATTTTTAAGGGCGATTCGTGGGCAGATAGACGTGTTTTTACTTGGATACGACTCTATTGCCAACGCGCTCACTTCGCCGCGGCTTCGGCATCCACGGCGCGGAATCTGTTCAACGCGTTCAACGCCGCAACTTTGTAGCACTCGGCAAATGTTGGATAGTTGAACACCGTGTTCACAAAATAATCCAAGCCGCCGCCCAAAGCCAACACCGCTTGACCAATGTGCACAATTTCCGTGGCTTGGCTTCCAATGCAATGCACGCCCAAAAGTTTGCGCGTGTCGCGGTGGAAAATAAGTTTAAACACGCCTTGGTCGTCGCCACGAATTTGTCCGCGCGCGCTTTCGG
>CAJACJ010000322.1 GCA_903938205.1 uncultured bacterium | reverse complement strand
TTGCGCGCCGAGTCGCTGGAATTTGAAACAGGAATAGGTGGCTTGCTCGTGACCTTGCGTGAAAGTGTCGCGTCATTGTCGGGCGAGACACTTTGATCCTTGCTGCTCCACGATGGCATGCTTCCATTCTTGGTGTCGCTGCACGCGACAAGAAAAACGCATGCCACGATAGCCGTAGCCACCGTGCCCGCGGATCGTCGCACTTTTTTGGATGCGTTTGGAAATCCAAACATGAAACAAGAGGTTAGAAACATGATCCAGGAGAATACATCACCAATGAATGAATATGTGGTCCTGTTTTTTTCCAGAGGAAGCGAGGCCAGCATCCAACCTTCTTGTTGCGCAGGCAGCGCGGCTTGCAGGCGTTGCCCGCGCGTGTCAAAAGCGGCGCTAATGCCCGTATTCACAACGCGCAACATGGATCTTCGCAACTCCACGCAACGCCAACGCGCGGCTTGCTCGTGATGGCGGCGGGCTGGATCGAACGTGCCAAACCAACCATCGTTGCTTAAATTCACAATCACGTCGGCGCCGTCGTCTGCGTTCACAAGACTTCGAGTGGCGCGTGAAACTGTGTCCTCAAAACAAATTGGCACCGCGATTGAAACGTGACGCGACGCGGTTTGCATGGAGAGCGTGCGCGGCCGCTCGCCCGTTGAAAGATCAAACTCCATTCCGCGGCCACCAAAATCAAGCATGGCTTGCTCGAGCGCTTTCCAATATGAAATGTACGGCATGGTTTCACCGAACGGCGTGAGCACCACTTTGTCCACGCGCTCGTGACGTCCGCCGCTCTTCAACAAATATCCACTGTTGTAATGTTTGTCCCATGCGTAGCGATCGCCGTTGATGCGAAGACCTTCATACGCGCTGCTTCCAACAAGTATGGGCGCGTTGTTGTCGTTGACAAGTTTTTCCAACCGATGAATAAAATCATCGGCGGGCCACAAGCCCCTTTCGCGCTGCAACAGAATGGCGTCGCTTTCCAGGCCAACGCCCGGCAATACTGTTTCTGGCCACGCGATTAAATCAGGCTTTTCGCCGCGCAATTGCAGAGTTTGCAACGCGTCGCTGGTGGCTTTGAACGCGTCGTCAAATTGCTTTTGCTGCATGGCGCGAGTGGGCGCCATCTTGTTGCTTTGCGCGACATTGGTTTGAATCACAAGCACTTTGAAAATGTCGCAGTCCTTGGTGGATGGCGCGCAAATGAAACCGTAGGCAAGCGCCAACAACACGCACGCGATTGTGGTGAAAGCGCCAAGACGCCAACGTGTTGTTGGCGCGACAAATAGTCCCGCCAACATTCCCGCGATCAATCCAGGAATAATTCCCATGCCCGCGGCGCCAATTACATCCGCGCCTTGGGCCAGCCACGGAAAATCAATCAACGGCAGCGCGGGCATGAACCACGGATATCCATCCATGAACACGCGCGCGCGAAACCATTCGCTGCCGCACAAAATAATTCCAGCGCGAATGGCGAGCGGCCATCCTCGAAAGCGTGGACCGCGTTCGGTGCGTGAAAGTGTCACGGCGAAGACCGCGTCAAATGCGCCCATGACAACCGCAAGCGCTGGCCATCCATAATCGCTCACAGGTCCAATCCAACTTTCAAGCCAAAGCCATCGAAGACTGCCAAAGACAAATGCAATCACGGCCAACCGCCATGTCGCGCGCCGGTCAGTGGCCACCGCAACGCCATCCACCACTTGCTCACTTTGCAGCCATTTGCCCGTGATATGAGCGGCAAGAACCAGCGGCGTCCACGCCACCAAAGCCAAGAGCGACATATTGAATGGATCAAGCGACAGCGTGTTCAACATCGCGCCAAGCGCGCACAGGCTTGTGATTTGAATGAACCGCATGAAATTAAAATGCGCGCGTCTACTTGTTGGCAAAGTCAATCACTCGTCCAATTTCGCTGCGCAAAGTGGAGCGATGCACAATGCGATCGACAAAACCAGCATCGAGCAAAAATTCGGAAGTTTGAAATCCCTCGGGCAGTTCTTGACGGATAGTTTGACGAATCACGCGCGGGCCAGCGAAACCAATCAGCGCGCGCGGCTCCGCCAAAATCACATCGCCCAGCATTGCAAAGCTTGCGGTCACGCCACCCGTGGTTGGATCGGCAAGCACGCTGATGAACAAACCGCCCG
>CAJACJ010000321.1 GCA_903938205.1 uncultured bacterium | reverse complement strand
TCGTTGATCGGCGCGGCGCACTTGGCGGCACAGCGACGCGTCCTCATTGCTCATGGCGGCCAACACATCGCTGAGCATGGTGCGGCTTGCAAATGCAAGATCAATCATGGCTGGCGGAAGCGGTGGTCCATCGGCGGCGCCTAACTTGATGAGTTTTTTGGCAATGCCACGCGCTAAATCGGCGATGCGCTCAAGCTCGTTGCTGATGCGAATCACCGCCAGAATAAGACGCAAGTCGCCGGCAACTGGTTGCGCCAACGCAAGCAGGCGCATGCATGTGGCTTCAAGATCAAGTTCCATTTGATCCACTTCGGCGTCGCCGGCGCGCACAACTTCCGCCAGTTGCAAGTCGCCGTCAATCATCACTTCAATGACGCGCGTCACGCGTTGCTCCACCATGGCGCCCATGGCAAGCAAGTTGCGGCGCAAATCAACCATTTCATTTCGTAGATCTACTGCCATTTTATTTTTATGCTTCCGCGCGGCGTTGGATTATCCAAAGCGGCCGGTGACATAATCCTCCGTTTGTTTGTTCTTGGGGTTGGTGAACATTCCGTCAGTCGCGCCGGCTTCAATGAGTTTGCCTTCAAAGAAGAACGCGGTGAGATCGCTCACGCGCGCGGCTTGTTGCATGTTGTGCGTGACCACAACAATGGTGAATGTTTGGCGCAACTCGCGAATCAGCGCTTCAACGCTGGCGGTGCTACGCGGATCAAGCGCGGAACATGGCTCGTCCATCAGTAGAACTTCTGGGCCAACAGCAATGGCGCGCGCAATGCACAAGCGTTGTTGCTGACCGCCGGAAAGTCCCAGCGCGCTGTTGTGAAGTCTGTCCTTCACTTCGTCCCAAATGGCGGCGGCGCGCAGGCTTTGCTCCACCAAAGCGTCCAGGTCGCTGCGGTGAAAACGCTTGTGAAGCCGCGGTCCAAACGCGATATTTTCGTAAATGCTTTTTGGAAACGGATTTGGTTTTTGAAAAACCATTCCCACGCGGCGGCGCAGTTCCACCACGTCAAAGTTGCGGTCAAGTAGATCGTCTTGGTCCAGTTGCATAACGCCTTCGGCGCGCGCGTTTGGAACTAGATCGTTCATGCGGTTAATCCAGCGCAGGAACGTGCTCTTGCCGCAACCCGATGGACCAATGAGCGAAGTCACGCGCTGCGACGGAATATCCATGGTGATGTTGTGCAACGCGTGATAGGCGCCGTACCACGCGTTGAAATCTTTCACACGAAGAGTGACGTGTTCACTGACAGGCGACGACGTGGGCAATGTCGAGGTGGCAGGTTGTCCAAGAGTTGGGCGCGTTTCTGGCATGGTGTTTGTTTCTTTATGTACAACAGAATTTAATTTTGTATGGAACATTCAAATGTGTTCGGTCATGCCGTTGGCTTGCGCAACTTTTGTCGAAGATACACGGCGACGCCGTTAAAGCAGATGAGCACAACAAGCAACACCACAATTGCCGACGCGGCGAGTTGGTGGAATGATTCTTGCGGACGCCCCGCCCAGTTGAAGATTTGGAATGGAAGCACCGTGAAATTGTCATTGAGATTGTCGGGCGTGTTGGCAATGAACACTGGAATACCAAGCACAAGAAGTGGTGCGGCTTCGCCCATGGCGCGGCTCATGGCCAGAATGGCGCCAGTCAGAATGCTGGGAATTGCGGCGGGCAAAGTGATTTTTGAAGCGGTCTGCCATGGGGTGGCGCCAATGGCAAGGCTGGCTTGGCGCAAACTGGAAGGCACGGCGCGCAACGCTTCGCGGCTGGAAATAATCACAATGGGCAACACCACCAACATCAAGGTTAATCCGCCTGCAAGCAAGCCTTGACCAAATGGAAATTGAATGTGCCACCATGCGTCGTCGGGACCAAATGACAGGGCGCTGTTTTTGTCGCTTCCAAAAAGTCCAAACATGCGCGTGAAGGCGGTCAGGCCAAGAATGCCGTACACAATGCTGGGCACGCCGGCTAAGTTGCGAATATTGAAATCAATCAATGCGGTCCAGCGATTCTTGGGCGCGAACTCCTCTAAATAAATCGCAGTTCCAATTCCTAGCGGAAGAGCAAGCAAGGCGCAGATGACGCAGACCCACACCGAGCCAATGATGGCGGCGTAAATGCCGGCTTTTTCT
>CAJACJ010000320.1 GCA_903938205.1 uncultured bacterium | reverse complement strand
CGCAACTTCGCACTTCTCTACAAGAACCTCAACCGCCTTATCCGTGGTCTCATTCGTGCTGCCCTTGCCGCCGCTTTCTGTGTAGGTCGCAAGCGCTTGCTTCAACTGATCCGCAAGTCCGAGATAGTCAACAATCAAACCACCGGGCTTGTCCTTGAAAACACGATTCACTCTTGCGATGGCCTGCATCAAACCATGTCCGCGCATTGGTTTGTCGGCGTACATGGTGTGCAAACATGGCGCATCAAAGCCCGTCAACCACATGTCCCGCACAATCACTATTGAGAACGGATCTTTTGAATCCTTAAAGCGCAAAGCCAACTCGCCGCGGCGCTGCTTGTTGCGGATATGCGGCTGCCACTCCACATTGTCATCAGCCGAACCCGTCATGACAATCTTGGCAACGCACTTCTTGTCCATCTCCACTGTTTCGTCGTCGCCTGGCGCACTAGCCCAATCGGGTCGCAATGCCAAAATTGCGTTGAGCAGATCAACACAAATGCGCCGGCTCATACACACCACCATTGCCTTGCCCTGCATTGCCTCTTGTCGACGCTCAAAGTGATCAACCAAATCCTTAGCAATAACTTTGATTCGCTTTGGATCACCCACCAACGCTTCAAGTGCGGCCCACTTTGATTTCAGTCGCTCGACCGCTGACTCTTCCTCGCCCTCGGTGATCTCATCAAACTCAGCGTCAATGCGCGGCAACTCTTGCTCAATCAATCCAAGCTTTGCAATGCGACTCTCGTAATAAATTGGAACGGTCGCGCCGTCAGTGACCGCCTGTTGAATGTCATACACCGATATGTAATCACCAAAGACCGCCCGTGTATTGGCGTCATTCTTTTCAATGGGCGTTCCAGTGAAACCAATGAAAGACGCATTCGGCAGAGCGTCACGCATGTGACGCGCCAAGCCGTCAATCAAGTCATACTGGCTGCGGTGCGCCTCATCAGCAATCACGACAATGTTTCGCCGATCCGAAAGACACGCCATGCGGTCTCCTTTTTCTTCGGGCATAAACTTTTGAATCGTGGTGAAGACAACGCCGCCACTAGCAACCTGCAGTAAGTCACGCAAGTTTGCGCGCCCCTCTGCCTGTCGCGGCTTCTGTCCCAGCGCATCACTGCAACGCGCAAACTGCCCAAAGAGTTGGTCGTCCAAATCATTGCGATCGGTCAACACGACAATGGTTGGATTCTCCATCTCGGGATGCCTTGAAATACAGCCCGCATAAAAAAGCATCGACAAACTTTTGCCAGAACCTTGCGTGTGCCACACAACACCAACGCGAGCATCACCGCCCTGCTTGCTTGCACGTACGGTTTGTTTTATTGCTTCTTCAACAGCATGGAACTGGTGGTAACCAGCTAAAATCTTTGTGGTGCGCCCCTTCTGATCTTGTTCGAAAGCAATAAAATTTCTCACCATCTCCAGCAGCCGCACACGATCAAACATTCCCCGCATCAACACTTCAAGTTCAAGACTGGTAGCGGGCGCTTCTGTATCGCCATGAATTGTGCGCCACACTTTGAACCATTCCCAGTTGGCAGTCAGCGAACCAGCGCGCGCATAGAGACCGTCCGAGATCACCAGAAACTCATTGAAGCGAAAGAGCGTTGGAATTTGCTCTTTGTACGTTTGCAATTGTTTGAACGCGTTTTGAATCGTCGCGTTTTCATCCACGGCATTCTTCAATTCAATCACTGCAATTGGCAGGCCGTTAAGAAATACAACAAGGTCCGGACGGCGATTGTGTTGACCCTCTATGACCGTGAACTGATTCACAACCAGCCAATCGTTCATGTCTGCATTTGCAAAGTCAACCAACCGCACGTGATCACCGGCGATCGACCCATCGGGTCGCCGATACTCAACCGAAACGCCCTCCGAAAGCATGCTGTGAAATCGCTG
>CAJACJ010000319.1 GCA_903938205.1 uncultured bacterium | reverse complement strand
TGCATTGCTGTTGCTGAGAAAATTGGAGGCCTATCCAGTTGAGGAACCTGATTCGCTTCTTGTCGATGCAACCATGGCGCGTATCGCCCGTGAAGAAAGAGCTAGACGAGATCGCTTGGAACTTCATACGCCAGGCTGGAACAAGCGAACGCAGTGGGCGGATTTTGGCGCAGTGGCCGCGGTGGCTTTGATCGCAACTGGAGTGGGATGGCCAATCGCTCAGCGAATGCGCGCCGCCGCGCTTGAACAAAATTGCGCAAACAATCTTCGCACTGTTGGGTCAAGCATCGCGGCATACGCGGTTGATCATCGGGGCAATCTTCCTGCGACTGCAAGTTTAGGTGGACTGTTTGAAACCCCCGCCGCATCCAAAATGGATTGGAGCAATTACGAACACAGCGGACACTTGCTCTTGCTTGAACGAAATGGATATGCCAAACACGACTCGCTTCATTGCCCCGCTTGCACATCAGGTCCCGCTTGCGGAACATTCTCATTCCGCGTACCAAGCGTGAACACTCCGTTTCGACTTCAACTCATGGGCCGCACGCCGTTGGTGGCGGATGCGAACCCCGTGATTCACATGCGACGCGTTGGCAACAAAGCGGAGTTGGCACCACCGACATCGCAGTGCTCCATGAATCATCAACAGCGCGGACAAAATGTTTTGTTCGCTGATGTTTCCATTATTTGGATGGTGACACCAGTGATCAACGGCGACAATTTTTACTTGCCAGACGGGGTGAAAGATTCCGAGTCGCTTCCGTTGTCGCCCCAAGCGACCGCAGTCAATGATATTTTCTTGGCTCAATGAAAGTCAAAAATCAAAAATGCCTATATTTGTAGGTATTTTTATCTTTCCCCCCCATATCGCTTGACCAAACTGACGATTTCGTTAGACTTGTCGACCCTCAACGAAAGCGGCGAACACATATGCAAAAAGGCCATAAAGGACTACTCAAGCGAATTAAAGTGACCGGCACAGGCAAGGTGCGCTTTCATTCGCCAAATTCACGTCATCTGAAGAGCAATAAAAAGGGCACAACAGTGCAGAGTTACCGCAAGTCGCGATATCTCGGTGCAACTGACCTGATTGCCTTGTCAAAAATGCTGGGTCGCTCATTGCGAACAGCAAAACGTCCGGCTGCAACCGGCGGGAAGGATTGATCCATGCCACGCGCACGTAAAGGAGCAGCCCGCACACAAGCTCGTCGCCGCGTTCTACGCCAGGCCCGAGGTTATTACGGAACAAAGAGCCGTCACAAGCAACAAGCCAAAGTCGCTCTCATGCGCGCTGGCCGAAACGCTTGGACGCATCGACGACTTCGTCGCCGAGATATGCGTTCACTTTGGATCGCCCGCTTGACTGCAGCGTGCCGAATGCGCGACTACCGATACAGTCTGTTTGTTGGCGGCTTGCAACGCGCTGGCGTATTGCTGAATCGCAAGATGCTGAGCGAGCTTGCCATTCAAGATCCAACCACATTCGATGTGTTGGTGGACATGGCCAAGAAGCATTTGGCTGCCAAAGCACGCGCAGCGTAAAGACTGATTCTTATTTTGGAAATACAACCGCCGAGCAACATGCTCGGCGGTTTTTATTTTGAGATGGATTGAATGAGGCGAAGCGAAGTTGCTCTTGCAGACTAGGCGCTTTCGCGGCGAAATTGCTTGATCGCTGGAGTAGGACCGCTTGCCAATCGCTTCAAACTATCGGGGGAATGAGTTGGCGCATGAATCATTGGAACATCGCCCCGCAATGTTGCGGCGTGCTCGTTCTCTTTGCGAATGGCCTCATACACCTCTTTGCGATGCACGGAAATAGACGTAGGCGCCACGATGCCAAGACGAACTTTGTCGCCACGAATATCAACGATGACAATTTCAATGTCATCACCAATCACAATTCGTTCATCTATTTGGCGGGAAAGAACAAGCATGAATGATAATTTTAAATAAGTAAATTCAGAAAATGGAGATCAATTTACGCAGATACGGCCCGAGCAACGGGTGAAACCGAGACCAGTTCATGACGCGTCGTCCAACGACGATCGGTGAGCACAATCTGAATTCCAGTTCTATTGGATGGATTGATGACCAAAGGACCCTGCATGTTCGCGGTGATTCCACTTTCGCGACGATTCACAATCACGAGAATTTCCGGAGTAGTGTCGCCGCGCAAACCAATTTCCTCGCTCTGCTCGCGTCGCATGGAAACCGTGTAATCGGCCGACCAAAGCCGCGGATCGGTGACCACAAATGCGACATCGGGGCTTTCAATACTTTGAAGCCAGAAGAACACGCCACGATCATCAGGTTGCAGCAATGCAAATTGATGAACTCTGCCAAAACCAAGAAGACCCGCTGGAAAATGAAGCAGCCGAGAATCATCCACCTCAACGCTGCCAAATCGTGTTGTTTCTACTTGCATACGACCTCCTGTCGCCAACTTTTCAGTGATTGCCTGATGGGCACAAACGGTCATCCGTGACCGCGCAATGCAATCGGCTAGAGAGGCGTTGCAGCATGAGAGAACTGAACATTTGCCAGAGATTTCGGCATAATACTTTCGCATGAAACCCGCGCGATGGACTTCTATGGCTCTCAACGCGGTCGCGGTGGGATGTACCGCATTTTTATTGGTAATCGTCTTGGGAGGCTGGAATTGCGGAATTGATGCATGGCGCGTGTGGATGCTCAGCGGTTGGAAGTGCGCCGCATGGTTGCTGAGCGCCTTTGGTTTGGGCTTATTCGCCAAGGAAAAAGTATTTGGACGGGGTCCAGATGGTCGCGCGCTGGCGTTTGCCTTTGGAATTGGGATTCAATTGCTGATGGATCAATGGCTTGGAACGCTTGGATTACTAAGCGGCTTGTTTGCAACTGTGGTTTTAATTCCAGGATGGCTTCTAGCGCTGCGATTGATGTGGATACAAAATAAAATAGAAACATATAAAAATTTGGGCGCTAATTGGTGGTGGCCCGCGCTGCCAGCCATGGCAACACTATTGGTTGCGGCAAGTGTTTCACCAGGAATTTTGTGGAGCACGGAATTTGGTGGATACGACGCACTGGAATATCACTTGCAAGCGCCCAAGGAATGGATGGCGCTCGGAACGATTCGCCCGCTTGAATTTCTGGCGTACGCAGGAATGCCAAATATTGTGGAGGGTGGATTTCTTCATCTGATGAGTTTGGCAACCGACGCGCGCGATGGCGCTGTTGCATGCCAACTTTTGCATGGCAGCCTGCTGCTTGTGGCAGCGTTTGTGATTGCGGATACGGCGCACATTCTTGCGCGAGTGTTTGGCATGAATGAAATGATTGCGCGAACGACCACGCTATGCGCGTTGTTGGCTACCCCTTGGATGATTGTGGTTGGATCACTGGCGTACAGCGAATCAGGAATTTTGCTTGCATTTGCAGCTATTTTGAACGTTTGTGCACGCAAGGCAATATCGTTGCCTTGGAATGGCTT
>CAJACJ010000318.1 GCA_903938205.1 uncultured bacterium | reverse complement strand
GCTATGGAGCGTGCGCGCAGCAAGCGTGAACCACAAAAGAAATTCAAAGATCGCGAGTGAGTTGCGCGGGTTGGGCGTGGGCATATTGTTGTGAGTGGACACGGGTTGTGTGTTGACCCAGCGAGTGAGCAGCATGTATTCAGCGTAAATTCTCCGTTGATGTAGGAGGTTGACTTGTATGAAAAACACAACAACTCCCGTCGAAAACCACAATGAACAATGGCAACTGAACGATGTGATTGTGGCGGTGTCGACGCCGATCGGTCGATCCACCCGCGCGGTGATCCGCGTTTCTGGAATCGGGGCGCTTGAAATTGCAAGCAAATTGGAGCGGGTTTCCGCCATTCATGGGCGCGGAATATTTTCCACTCGCCTGCATTTTTCATTTGGTGAATTGCCCGCGTTTGTCATTGTGATGCCTGGACCACACTCGTACACGGGTGAGGATTCGTTTGAACTGCTTGTGCCCGGCAATCCGAACTTGTTGGAAATGATCGTGGAGGACATTGTTCGCGCCCACAAAAATGTTCGCCGCGCTGGTCCAGGTGAATATTCACTGCGCGCATTTTTAAGCGGCAAGCTGACGCTTGAACAGGTGGAGGGCGTGGCTGCGACTATTTCCGCGCGCACCGACGCGGAACTTCGCGCCGCCGAATATTTGCGCCAAGGCACGCTTGGACAAATTGCCGCGCGGTTGTTGGAGGCGCTTGCTGATATGTTGGCGCTTGTGGAGGCGGGAATTGATTTCACGGATCAAGAAGACGTGGTCGCAATTTCACCCAACGTGTTGTGCGCTGGTTTGCGCGCCGCGCTGCAACAAGTGAACGATATTTTAAGCAGCAACATTGCCATGGAGCAACTTGAGGCGGCGCCGTGGGTGGTGCTTGCTGGAAATACCAACGCCGGAAAGAGCGCGCTTATGAACGCCTTGTTGCAACAAGACCGCGCGGTTGTGACCAATCAAGCGGGCACAACGCGTGACGCATTGGTGGAACCGTGGACCATTGAGGTGGCGGGCGGCCATGCGGAGGTGTTATTGGTTGATTCGCCCGGATTCATGGGCGATGTCGCGCACGAACTTGTGTTGCTTGATCAATTAGGTCAGGAAGCTCGATTGAAAGCCGTGCAACACGCCACGCTTATTTTGCGCTGTCACGCGGCGGACGCGGGCGAAGCGCCCGTTGCGTCGGCGAATGAAATTATTGTGTTGACTAAATGTGATTTGTTGGGTGCGGCGACGCCACGTGGCGAGCACAATGTCTTAAATAAGCTGGTTAATACTGGCTCCGCGCATGCGGGTGGTGAAAGAAATTTAAAAACCTCCGCAAACGTGGTTCACACCAGCGCAAAAAATAAAACTGGTTTGAAAGAACTTGCCCAAGCTGTTTCCGCGGCGCTGTCCACCAGCGGAATTTCAAACACGGGCGAAGGCATGGCGCTTGCGCAGCGGCACCGCGCGCTGTTGGCAGCGTCCGTGATTGATATACAACAAGCGCTTGCAGCGGCCGTGGCGGATGAAGCGCGCCGCCACTTGTCCACGCCAGAACTTGTGGCAAGCGCAATGCATAGCGCCGTGGAAAATCTTGGCGCCATTGCGGGGCGCATGACAGCTGACGATATTCTTGGTCGCATATTTTCTAGATTTTGTGTGGGCAAGTAAAAAATATTCGGGTAGTGGGGTGTGGCGCAGTCGAATAAAAATCGCGCGTCAGGTTGCGCAAACAATCGCTACCTTGCCCTGATGAAAGGCTCCTTGACCGTGCGTGTGCGATATTGCGAATGCGACCCCATGCGCGTGGTGCATCACACGGTGTATCCAGTTTGGTTTGAAATGGGTCGCACGGAATTGTTGCGCTC
>CAJACJ010000317.1 GCA_903938205.1 uncultured bacterium | reverse complement strand
ATGAAGACCCCGTCCACGCCGTCCACTTGGGCGATTGATTCCAAATTGGCAAGCGCCTCCTTGGTTTCAACTTGCACAAGCAGACACATTTGCGCGTCGGCCAACGTGAGATAATTGTCAACGCGCCCGTAATGACTGGCGCGAATCACCGGCGCCACGCCACGAATGCCCGCCGGCGGATAACGCATGCTTGCAACTGCAAGCGTGGCCTGATCCGCGTTCTGCACAAACGGAACAATAATTGTTTGCGCGCCGGCATCAAGCATGCGCTTCATCACCACCGTGTCCAACCACGCTGGGCGCACAACAGCGGAGGCATGTGTGCCCGCAAGCGCCTGCATTTGCGCGACAATGTCCGGCAGTTCATTGGGCGCGTGCTCGCCATCAATCACAATCCAATCAAAGCCGCTGTCGCCCAACACATGCGCCGCAATGGCGCTGCACAAACTGCTCCAAAGACCAATCTGCAAACGACCGTCCTTCAGCGCCTTCTTGAAATTGTTGTTTTGCATTTCCATTGTGCAAGCATGGTAAAGAATTTTCCATAGGCACAAAGTTTTTACCAGGCTGTAATGCGTTGGCGCAAATTACGCGCGCGGCGGCGGACCAGCGGCGTGAAATTGCATAATCGCGCCAGGCTTTGCGTAGTCGCTGTTGAATTTTTCAATCATGGGTGGTGGATTGGCGTTGTCATGCCAAATCTTGATTGGGCCAAAGAAACTTTTGTAATACATGGGACGAAAATTCCAATTCAGAGGCAACGTGAATGGATTGAACCCCGTCTGCTCCACCGCCAAGGCAAATGGCCCCTGATCGTTGGCCTTCATGATCAGCGGCACTCCATCTCTCACAAGCGCCAGTTGCGAATCAACCGTGCGCGACAGCGCCGCCCAACTTTCAAACACCGGCGCCACCTGCTTGGTAAAGAACATAACCCCGGTATTGTATTCAATTTGGTCGCCGTTAAAAATCTTGTGGTAGCGCTTGGCCCAAGGGCATTCATTAATCACCAGCGCAAGGCCGTGCGCGCGCGCCTTCTCAAAACCAAAATCCAAATTGCCCATGACCACCGTGTCAATGTCCAGGTACAGCGTCTCATCAAACGGAGTCATTTGATGCATGGCCGCCTTGCGATTCAAACTGCTGTCGTCGCCGGCGGGCGCCTCGATTTTGAAGATTTCATGCGGCAATTCCGGGTGAAATCGCTTCAACGACGCCTTCAAGCGCTCAATGGGCAACTTGGTTTCATCGCCCCAATAGATTGAGATAATTCCTCTAGACATGGCGACTCCATAATAAATTGTCAGCGGCAAATTCGGACGTATTTTTCATAACTACCCAAGATTACAACGATTGACACCACCATGAAAATCTTAGTCGTCGCGCCGAGAGGTGGCGAATTTTCAGCGGAGACTTTTTTACATTTTATTTGGCAATGTGAAGGCGCGAAGCACGGCAAGCACACAAAGCCAGTCGCGAAGCAAGTAAACGTTTGACTACAAATTCAATCGCTCAACAGCCTTGGGTGCCAACTTCTCAACCAATACCAAAAGTTCCTTCAACTTCACAGGCTTGCTGATGTATTCCGTGGCGCCCGCCGCAAGACAACGTTCGCGGTCGCCCGGCATAGCCAATGCTGTCAGCGCAATGATTGGAATATCCTTCATGGCAATATCCGCGGAAATTTTCTTAATGGCGGTCAGTCCATCCATGACCGGCATCTGAATGTCCATTAAAATTAAACTGGGTTGCAACTGGCGCGCCAACGTCACGGCCACTTGCCCGTTGTACGCGTATTGCATGTTGTAGCCCTTGGCTTCCAAATATCCACCAATAGTTTGAATGTTGGCCATATTGTCCTCGGCCATAAGAATCATTGGAATGTCTTTCGTATGAGCGAAATTTCGCGTGAGCGATTGCCCCAATATTTTACCCGTGTCGGCAACATCCGCGCTTGCCTGAGGTGGTTGCAAAAATAACTTCAACTGTTCACGCGATACTGGCTTGGTGAAATGTGCCGCCGCGCCAAGAGAGCGCGATTTCTCAGGCGCATCAACCACGGAAACGATAATCACCGGAATGTCACGCGTGAGCGGATTTTCCTTCAGCCGCGTCAACACAACCCAACCGCTGTCGTTGGGCAATTGAATGTCAAGCAAAATAACATCAGGCTGCTCACGCAACACCTCATCTACAGATTGCTCGCCACGGGGATGCACAACGCTGGTCAATCCAAGCGCGCAAAGATGACGCACCAACAAATCAGCCGCGGTGGGATCGTCTTCAATCAATAACGCACGCTGATACACACGCGCAGGCAACCCATCTTTCGCTTCTAAATTTCGATGCCTTGCGCCTGAAACGTGACCGTCAACAGGCGCATCCATCACCGACGAAAAGATAAACCTGGCGCTGGTCTTGGACGCGGCCGCGTCAACCATGGGTAGCGTCACAATGAAACGGCTCCCCTTGCCAAGTTCACTTTCAAGCGTCACGCTGCCGCCGTGCAATTCAACCAACTTGGCAACAAGAGCCAAGCCAAGACCCGTGCCTTCTTGCGGCCGCGTTAAACCAGATTCAATTTGGGTGAATGCGCGAAATAATTTCGCGGCGTCATCAATGGCAATGCCAATACCCGTGTCCCACACGGTAAATCGCACCACATCGTCGCCCTTGGGAGCGGTCACGCTTAACCCAATATGACCGCCATTGGGCGTGAACTTGACGGCGTTGGTGAGCAAGTTCACAAGAATTTGTTTCAAGCGCCTTGGATCCACAGACAGTTGCGCGACATTGTCATCATGCTCAAAAGTCACGCCAATTTTCTTTTGCATGGCTTGCGTGCGCACAAACACCAGGCAACTTTCACAAAACTCACTCACGTTCACTTGGGCTAAGTTCAACTCCAACTTGCCCGCTTCAATTTTTGACAAGTCAAGAATGTCGTTGATCAACGAAAGCAAATGTTCGCCACTGCTGTGAATGGTGTCTAAGGACTGGCTCTGACGCGGCGTAAGAGACCCGTATGTCTGCTCGCGCAGCGCCTCGCTTAAACCAAGAATGGCGTTCAACGGCGTGCGCAACTCGTGGCTCATGTTTGCCAGAAATTCGGTCTTCAGGCGAGTGGCCTCCAGCTCAGCATTGGCCACGCTTAAAGCAGCATGCGTTTGCCGTAGATTATCCTCCGCTAATTTGCGCTCGGTAATGTCGGCGCGAATGGCAATGAATTGCAGTGGTTTTCCATCGTCGCCAAGAAATGGAACAATGGTTGTGTCCACCCAATAAATAGATCCATCTTTTGCGCAGTTGCGCAGTTCGCCCTTCCAAATTTTTCCGCCGCTAATGGTCTGCCAAATTTCACGGATGAAACTTTTTGGGTGGTACCCAGAATTGATAATCCGGTGGTCCTTGCCAATCAACTCCTCGCGCGAGTATTTGGAAATGGCGCAGAACTTTTCGTTGACATAGGTAATGCGTCCATGGGCATCGGTGGTGGCCACAATGGCGTGGGCATCAAGCGCGGCTTTGAAATCAACAAGCGTCTTGCGGCTCTGCGAAATCTGCGCCTCATGCGACTCGGCTTCTGATTTCTTGCTGGCAAATGCTTGCGCATTGGTGCTTGCAACATCGCCAGCGTGATTAATTGGGTCAGTCATATGAATTCCGTTTTTCTAAACGCGATCATTTCTTTGCGTTCGGGTTTTGCAAAACCATTTCTCAAAATTGAAACCCCGGAAATACGGCAATCCATGGACTACTGATTCACGGACAACTGTAACTGAAATATGTATGAACCGTGAATCAAAATGTCGATGGATATCATTCCACT
>CAJACJ010000316.1 GCA_903938205.1 uncultured bacterium | reverse complement strand
TGAGTCCTCTTGATGAAATCTTCGTAATTATGAACAACCTTCAAAGCGTTTCTAAAAAAATCATGACCTTGTCGGCGGTGTCGCTTGCCCTGACTTGCGCTTGCGCGCATGGCGGCGTGTACCAGTCCGTGTTCACGCTGAACTCTCCGTACCTTTTCACGCCAACTGCGGCCACGCAAGTGGTTTTGCAATGGGCAACCGAGGCGTCGAGTGGGTCGATCACAAGAAGCGACCTTACATATTGGAGCGTTTCACTTCGCGATACAGCGGGTGGAAATCTTTACACCGACAAAGTCATCACAGGCTCTAACGTGAACGCCATCGGCGGGATCTCTCGAAGTTTGTCCGACGTGCGCTTTGCCTTCTCGTTCGACACGCAGTCGTACTCGGTGTTCGACGCAATGTATTCCGGCTCGCTTCTCACTGGCGCAACGGGTATGCAATACAACGCGTACTACTACAACAATTATCCAGGCGAACCAGATGATCCCTTAGGCATTTGGCGCAACGGTGACGAGAGCACTCGATTTGCGCCTGGATTCTCATCGCATGTGTTCACATCCATCCCTGCACCAGGCGCAGCGGCTTTGATTGGTCTTGCAGGCTTGGTGGCAAGTCGTCGTCGACGCAATTAACTCACACAAACTTGGTTACTCGTTGGCCGTGTAAACGCACGCGGCCAGCGAGTTCCCAGCCCCTCGCACTCACAAGGTGCGGGGGGCTTTTTTTTGGAAACGTCTTTGTGGAAATTGTGTGGCGCACCTTGCAACTGTGCATGCAACCTGTTTGGCGCCGCCAGTCATAAAAACTTCAGAATTTCCGCCGTGATTTCTAGAGTAGTCCGCGCAGCCAATAGCGTGCGATGACCATGGAGGGAGTTGCATGACATATAAGTTGGTATATAATCCAAATTGTTCCAAAAAACCGCAAGGATGAAATATGAGTAAGCACATGACAAAATCAAGCGGCAATGTATTTCAAGATCTTGGCTTCAGCGCGGCGGAGTCCGCGAGCTTGGCAATTCGCTCTGGCATGATGATTGCCCTTCGCGAACACATACGCCGCCAAGATTGGACGCAAGAACGTGCCGCAAAAACGATGCGGGTCACTCAACCGCGCATCAGCGACTTGGTGCGCGGGCGAATCGACCGCTTCAGCGTGGATTCACTGATTGAGCTTTTTCACGCCTGCGATATGCGTGTTCGCTTTACGGTGACCAAGCACAGTAAACGCGTGGCGTAAGGCGAGAGTTTCAGGTTGTGCCAAGCGCATAACTGGAAGGGCTTGCAAACCAGCTTGTGTATTGGGCCTGAAGACATTGTGTGGCACACCTTGCAACTTTGCATGCAATGTTCAAATTGTGCGACGCATGAGAGAGTTACCAACCCTTGTCAAACATGCGCAATGCGCGGGCAATGAATGTGTTTTTACATTTTAGAAAATTGCTTGGCGCGCAAGCAACATTTGCACAGCGCGCGCCGTAGTCAGTTCTATCTACTGAAGATGGTTGGTTGCGGCGTTTCGCCCGAAGACCCCTATTGAGAAAGTTGAACAATGAAATTAAATAGCAAAGACGTGTCGTGGAAAAACCTTATGTCAAAGATTGCGTGCGTTCTGTTGATGGTTAGTTCCGCGCGCGCCGCCAGCACATTTTCCTATACCGATCAATGGACCAGCGGAGGTCAAGGCGTGTTGCGCGCCAGTAACGACACCGGCGCCGCCGTGACAAGTTGGACGCTTGAGTTTGATTGGGGCGCAACCATCACCAGCATTTGGAATGGCAGCATTCAAAGCAAAGTGGGCAACCATTATGTTGTCATCAATACAAGTTGGAACGGCGCACTTGCCGCGGGCGCGGCCACGGAAGTTGGCTGCGTGTTCAACACCAGCGCGCCAGGCGTGCAACCCACCAATTTAGTTTTTAGGGCGGGAAACAGCGGCGGAACTGGTGGTGGTACTGGTGGTGGCGGAACCGGTGGCGGCGGCGGAACAATTTCCGCGCCCGTTATTACAAGCGCAACCAGCGCCAATGCCAGCGTTGGGATTTTATTTTCCTATCAAATCACCGCAAGTGGAACGCCAACTTCTTTTGGCGCGACAAGCTTGCCCGCGGGCCTTGCTGTGAACACCACAACGGGTTTGATTTCTGGAACGCCAACCACCGCCGCCGTGACAAATATTTCAATGAGCGCAACAAATTCCGCGGGCACTGCTTCGGCGGCGCTTGCGCTGACCGTCGCGCAGCCATCGCAATGTGTTGGCGACCTCAACGGCGACAACGTTGTTGACACCTCGGATGTGAGCTTGCTGCTTTTGTATTGGGGCGAACCATCAGCATATGACTTTGATGGCAGCGGCCTGACCGACAGCGGCGACATGTCCATTGTGCTTTTGTCTTTTGGTCCATGCGAAATTCCAAACACCGATCCTGTTGGCTACGAGAAAATGCCAACGGTGGAGCAGCGCAAGATTGTGGGCTACTACCCAAACTGGGGCATCTATCAAAAGAATTTCCCCGTGACCAAGGTGCGCGGCGACCGCGTGAACATGATCAACTACGCGTTCTTAATTCCGCTTGATCGCACCATGCCTTCGGCGTGGGACAGAATTGTGTCGAGCTATCGCGGCTGGACGTACACCAACTACGCGGCGTATTTGCAGCAACCTGCGGGCACAACGCTAAGCGCTGGTGTTGGGTTGTTCGATGAATGGGCCGATGCTGGCGCGGCAAGCGCGTCGGCGGCGTTGACCATGTCGCCTGCGTACAACGCGGGCAGCAACTTTGCGCAGTTACAAACATTAAAGGCGGCCAACAGCAAGCTTCGCACCATGATTTCGATTGGTGGCTGGACGTTGTCCACGCCGTTCTTCAGCATTGCACGCGACGCGCAGAAGCGCGCGGACTTTGCCAAGAGCGCGGTATATGTGGTGAAGCGTTACGGCTTTGATGGCATTGATGTTGACTGGGAATATCCCGGCGGCGGCGGCCTTGTGCAAAATGGAATTAGCGACTCAGCCACTGACGGCGACAACTATTTGTTGTTGCTGCAGGCCTTGCGCAACGAGTTGAACAAGCAAACTTTAATTGATGGCAAAACGTATTACTTGTCCATCGCTGGTCCAGGAGGCGACACCAATATCTCCAACATGGATCCCAAGAAGATCGCGGGGATTGTGGATTGGATAAATATAATGACGTACGACTTTCACGGTGGCTGGGATTCCATGACTGGATTGAATGCGCCCATGGTGAATGTGGATCCAAATGTTGGCGCGGCGAAGTGGTCTGTTGCCGGCGCAACGGAGGTGTACTTAACTGGACTCAATGGCAAAGGCGGCGTGCCAGCTTCGCAACTTGTTCTAGGCGTGCCTTTCTATGGACGCGGCTGGAACAATGTTGCCGCGGGCGCAAGCGGAACTGGTTTGGGTCAAGCGGGCACGGAGGCAACTTCACCTGGCTTGGGCGAGACGGAGTTTCCTTACAACTCGCTGTTTAGCAGCGGCGTGCTTGCATATTCCAATGGCGTGTTCAGCGGCGCGGGCGGCTACACGCGCTTCTGGAATGCCACGGCGCAAGTGCCCTACTTGTATTCGGCTAGCGCGAAGAAATTTATCACCTATGACGACGCGCAATCCATGGCCGTGAAGATGAACTTTGCCAATCAGAAGGCGCTTGGCGGCGCCATGTTCTGGGAAATGAGCGAGGACACTGATAGCGCCTCTGGCACGTCGCTCATTGACGCCGTGTTTACGGGCATGCGGTTGCCGTAAACGTAGTTTCATTCAACCGTTAGAAACGTAGTAGGCATTTGTGATGTGCCGGAAAAATTGAGTACTGTTTGGGTATAGGAAATCCACCCGCCAACCAGCTGAAATGCGTTTTTTGGGGCACTTAAAGCCAGAAATTGACTCAAAAGAGCGCTTTTTTATAAATTTGAGAATTCATAATTATAAAATTTGAGAATGCGTACTATATTTCAGAACATTTTTCTGAAATAAGCATATTCGGCGCCACTCACCTAGTCCCCAGTCCCCACATAACCCGCACCCAAAGAGAGAGCACATGACCCCCGCTTCAGACGCTGTACCCGAACCACAACTATCCCGCACGCAATCCATTGGCAAAGACCTGATCGCCGGAACGGTTGTGTTTCTGGTGGCGCTGCCGTTGTGTCTGGGCATTGCGCACGCGTCCGGCGCGCCTGTCATCGCTGGAATTATTTCTGGAATCCTTGGCGGCATTGTGGTTGGCCTGCTCAGTGGATCGCACATAAGCGTGTCTGGTCCAGCGGCTGGCCTTGCCGCCATTGTGATTTCACAAATTCAAGTGCTGGGTTCCTATCAGGCGTTCTTGTTGGCGGTGGCCATCAGCGGCATCTTGCAAATTGGTTTGGGCGTACTGCGAGCTGGCGTATTGGCAAACTATTTTCCAACCAACGTGATCCGCGGACTGCTGGCGGCCATCGGTGTCATTCTTATTTTAAAACAGCTGCCACATCTTGTGGGCCACGACACTGATTACGAGGGCGAAATGGCTTTCGCCCAGAACGACGGTCGCAACACCTTCAGTGAAATTGCTGAAGCGTTGCGCGCGTTTCTTCCTGGCGCCGCATTGGTTGGACTGTCTTGCATTGCGCTGTTGTTTGTCTGGGAAAAAAGTCGCCTGAAGAAAAGTTTATTTCCCGCTCCCCTTGCCGCGGTGCTGCTTGGCGTTGCCATAAGCGAGCTGCTGCGCGTGAGTGGCTCAAGTTGGGTGATTGAGGAAAGTCACTTGGTGGAAGTGCCGGTTGTGGGCGTGAATGGACAAGGCTGGGACACGATTTTTAGCATGCCCGATTGGAGCCAGTGGAACAATCCAAAGATTTACACCGCGGCCATCACGCTGGCAATAGTGGCGTCGCTTGAAACACTTTTAAACTTGGAGGCCACCGACAAACTTGATCCACAGAAGCGCGTTTCGCCGCCAAATCGTGAGCTTTTGGCGCAAGGCGTGGGCAACGTGGCGGCTGGATTAATTGGCGGCATGCCCATGACATCCGTAATTGTGCGCAGCTCCGTCAATGCAGGCGCTGGCGCGCGCTCGCGGCTTTCGTGCATTACCCATGGCGTGTTGCTGACGGTGTGCGTGTTTTTTATTCCCACGTTGCTCAACCATATTCCGCTTGCAGCGCTGGCGGCCATTCTGGTGGCCACGGGATTTAAACTGGCAAGTCCAAAGTTGTTCGTGCAAATGGCCAAAGGCGGGCGCGCGCAATTTATTCCTTTTGCCATCACGGTGCTTGCAATTGTGTTTACGGATTTGCTGACAGGCGTCATCATTGGTCTTGCGGTCAGCTTGATATTTGTGCTGAACAGCAATTTTCGACGCGGCATGAACATTATTAAAGAGGAGCATGTCGGCGGCATTGTGAACCGAATAGAGCTGGCTAATCAGGTGAGTTTTTTAAATCGCGCGGCGCTGATGCGTACGCTGAGCAACTTTGGCCATGGCGAACAAGTAGTGATTGACGCGCGCACAACGGATTATATTGATCCAGATATATATGGACTTATTCAAACCTTCCGCGACGAGATTGCGCCAGCGCACGGCGTGATGGTGAGTTTGATTGGGTTCAAAAATCATTATCGACTTGCAGACCACGTACAATATGTGGACGTGACCACGCGTGAAGTGCAAGAAAAACTTACACCGGCGCGTGTACTACAAGTGTTGAAAGAGGGCAACGATCGCTTCGCATCGGGTAGGCGCCTGCAACGCGATTTAATTCGACAAGTGGACGCCACTAGTACTGGACAACACCCCATGGCCGTGGTGCTGAGTTGCATTGACTCGCGGTCCCCCGCTGAAATTCTGTTTGATTTAGGCCTTGGCGACATCTTTAGCGTGCGCTTGGCGGGCAACGTACTGTCGCGCAAAGTGCTGGGAAGCATGGAATTTGCCTGCAAAGTTGCGGGCGCCAAATTAATTTTGGTGCTGGGCCACACCAGTTGTGGCGCGGTGAAAGCCACGTGCGACATTGTTGGCAAGGGCCTAGACACCGTACAGGCGACGGGCCTAACCAACCTTCCATTTTTGGTGGAGCCGATCAGCAAAGCTGTGCGCATGGAAACAACGACCACACAGAACCGCGTCGGAAGCAATTATGAATTTGTGGATCGCGTGGCTGCCATCCACGTTCACAATGTCATGCTGGCGATTCGCCAAGAAAGCCCCACTCTGCGCGACATGATTGACGCGGGCCAGATTCAAGTTGCTGGCGCCATGTATAACGTGAAGAGCGGCCAAGTGGAGTTTATGAGCGCGGTGGATGCCAACCGCGCTGTGGTGGTGGACACCGTGGCGACGTGATTGCGAAAGTGGCGCGGTATCTATGCCATCACAAACAATATGAAAAAAGAACGCATTGGAAGCATCTGAGCGATACAGAACCTTGCCCATTTTCTCTTTATCTGATCAGCAAAGGGTAGAAAACGCGCGCGAAAAAAATCTGAATTCTCTTTGATGTGCTAAACTATATTTCCAAAATAACCACCATGAATACAGCTCAGGACATCAAGGCGTTCTTTTCTTATCCCCGACAGGACGTCGTGGCGGGGATTGTTGTATTTCTTGTCGCGATACCCCTGTGTCTTGGCATTGCAATTGCAAGCGGCGTGTCGCCTATCAGTGGACTTGTGGCTGGAATTGTGGGCGGCATCATTGTTCCGCTGGTGAGTCGTTCACCACTCTCTGTATCCGGTCCAGCCGCGGGACTTATTTCAATCGTCCTCATGGAAATTGATCGTCTTGGATCAATTGAACGCTTCCTGAGCGCCGTGATCTTGGCCGGTGCCATCCAATTTCTCTTTGGCGTCTGTCGC
>CAJACJ010000315.1 GCA_903938205.1 uncultured bacterium | reverse complement strand
TTCAAATGCCCAGCGTGCTCGCCAGCCAAAAGCATTTCGCTTGGCGGACCTTGGCGCACAAGTTTGCCGCGCTCAAGAATGGCCACGCGATCGCCAAGCGCGTGCACCTCATCCTGTCTATGTGATGCGAACAACATGGCGCGCCCCTGCCGCGCAAGACCTCCGAGCAACCCAACAAGTTCATCGCGGCCAACCGCATCAAGACTTGCGGTGACCTCATCTAAAACCAGAACGGGCGGATCACCAAGCAAAGCCACCGCCAACGCCAGACGCTGTTTCATTCCGCCAGAAAGTTCACGAATGCGTTTTCCAGCGTGGCCGCTGAGACCAACGCCATCAAGAATTGTTTCTGGATCGCGCACGGTGACGCACTTGAGTCCGCCAAAAAATCGCACGGCCTCATGCACGCGAAGATCGTCGTAAAAACCAATCTCCTGCGGCACGTAACCAATAAGCCTGCGCGCATCTTTTCCATGGCGGAGCACATCAAGACCACCAATGCGAATTGTTCCGCCGTAGCGATAGAGACCAAGCACGCAACGAATAATGGTGCTTTTCCCGGCGCCATTTGGGCCCCACAGCGCCAGTGATTCACCCGCGGCAACTGAAAGTGAAAGATGATCAACAGCAGCGAATCGACCAAAGCGCATGCTGACGCCTTCAATAGAAATCATGCGATACCCCCAATGGCGCGCGCGCGAAAATGGGCGCGATCACGCAACGCGTCGCGCACTGGTCCTGCAAAAACAATAGCCAACACGCCAAGCGCCAGCGATAACAATGACGCACTTAACGCCGCCATGGCGCGCGGCGCGGCGGTTGCAAGATCAACGCCGTGCTTTACGGGTGGCTCGATCAACGGGTAATAGTCGGTGAACTTTGGCTCAGGGCGAACCGCGGGAACCGCGCGTGCCACAAAATCAACGGCTTGATGCACGGGACTAAACATGAACAGACGCAGACTTGGCTCGCGCGCTGTGAGATTTTCAAAGAGCAACCGCGATTCATAATTGGCCTCGCCCACGCCGTCACCATCGCGGTCGTAGCCGGGATAATCGCTCCAAAAATTTCCGCGCTCCTCGCGGTCAAATTCATTGCCTGTAAGTTCGCCGCGCCCAAGAATGGAGACTTGCTCGAAATTATCAATGAAACTATTTGCCCACAGATGATTGCCCTTCACAGATGGCAAAAAGGTCACGCCAATATCGTTGGCGGCGAAAGTATTTTCGGTAAGCAACCCGGAATTGGGCGTGGCGAACGGCGAACCGTCAATGTAAATACCCACGCAATTACCCACAAAAATATTTCCCTTGATCAAGTAGTCGTCAGTCTCCTTCAAACCAAGTCCGTAGCCACTGGGCCCGCGATTGCGCAACATGCGATTGCCGATCAATTTTAATTTTGAGCTGTACATGAAATACACGCCGACTGAATTATCAAAGAGATCATTTTGCTCAATCGTGACGCCGTTGGAGAACATGAGATGAAATCCATAACGGCAGTGGTGCGACTTGTTGTTGCGCACGATCACGCCGGATGAATACCACAGGATCGCGTCGCGGCCGTCGTGAATTTCATTGCCCTCCACAAGCGTGCGATCCGCGCGCCACAAGCGAAGGCCGTCACCGCGGCGCGCGATATCAAGCGCCTTGCCTCCAATGTGATTGCCGCGAATCACCGAATCTGGCGACTCCTTCAAGTCGATTCCAAAGAGAACGTCCTCGAGAAAATTGTCCTCGATGGTGGTATGCGGGGCCTTCACGCGAATGGCGCAATTCTCCTTGTCCAAATCAATCCCAGTGCCGCTCACGCGAAATCCGCGTAACTCAACGCCCGGGGCGGTGATGGTGACAATGTCCCCGTTGCCGCCGCCATCCAATGTTGGGCGGCCCTGCCCAACAAGTTTGATTGGCTTGTCAATCACAAGCTCGCCGCGGTACACGCCAGCGGCAACGTTGATTGTGTCGCCAGGCGCGGCGGCTCGAATTTTTTCCTGCAATGGATTTGGAATTGGAATTGTGTTTTTCATTTGAGGCGTAATCTTGGCGCCAACTGACGTTGGTGGC
>CAJACJ010000314.1 GCA_903938205.1 uncultured bacterium | reverse complement strand
CTCAAATGCCGCGGAAATATGCTCAATTTTGATTATTTCAAGGGACTTTGGCGCTTGAACTTTTTGTGAAGCGGGCACAACCAGGCGGGTTACACCGCGTCTTGCGGCCGCGGCAATGCGTTCGTGCATTTGAGAAACAGGCCGTAATTGCCCAGAAAGTCCAATTTCACCGATTGCTGCGAAACCATCCGGCACGGCGCGGCCAAGCCTGGCGCCCGCAACAGCAAGCGAAATAGCTAAATCTGCTGCGGGTTCAAGCACTTTCAGACCACCAGCTGCCGCTGCGTAAACATCTTGGTCGCCCAAACGCAGACCGCCGTGTTGTTCAAGCACTGCAATCAACATGGCCAAGCGGCTTGCGTCCACCCCTGAAGCTTTTCTTTTTGCGGCACCAACTAAACCAGTTGCGGTAAGCGCCTGAACTTCGGCAAGCAAACAGCGCGTACCGGCCATTGTTGGAACACACACAGAACCGGGTCGTGGAGCAAGCGATGGATCCGCGGCGAGCGCGCTTTCATCAACTTGGCGCAGACCAAGCGATGTCATTTCAAACAAACCAACTTCAAGCGTGCTACCAAAACGATTTTTTGCGGCGCGCACAACGCGGTGCGCGTAATGACGGTCGCCTTCGAAACTGAGCACCACATCTACTAAGTGTTCCAACAGGCGCGGGCCCGCAAGCAATCCGTCTTTGGTGACGTGACCCACAATTACAACGATAATTCCCGTTGTTTTTGCAAGCGCAACCAAATCAAGCGCGCATCGGCGTAGTTGCGAAACGCTTCCGGGAACGGCGTCAATGTCCACGCGGTGCACAAGCTGAATTGAATCAACAACCAGTACGGTGGGATTGAGTTTGCGGGCTTGCTCAATGATGCGCGCAAGATTGCTCTGCGCGTGAATCCATAAGTTTTTCTCGCGTGAACTGTTTTGAGTGCGTTTGGTTGTGGTGGGATTTTCTTGAGAGCTAGTTGAATCGGTTTCTGAATTTTGCGAAAGAGAATTTTCAAACGAAGAAGTTGCGGCACTTTGTGTGTGACTTAAAGAAATTGTGGCGGCGGTCTCAAGACGCTCCGCGCGAAGACGCAATTGATGCGCGCTTTCTTCGCTACTGGCATACAGCACAGTGCTGCCACCATCGGCCAAGGCCGCAAGCGCTTGCAGAAGAAGCGTGCTTTTACCAATTCCGGGGTCGCCACCAAGCAACACCACGCTGCCCGGAACAAATCCACCGCCAAGCACGCGATCAAACTCCGCTACGCCACTGGCAATACGGGGAATAAGCGACGCCTGAATTTCACCAAGCGGTTGCGCCTCGCTGCTGAGCTCTGTGTCCATGTGAACACTCACTGGCAACATGCCGGGCGTTGGCTTTGCTTCAACAAATCGCTGCAGCGAATCCCACGTGCCGCAATCTGGGCACTTGCCCAACCACTTTGGATGGTTGGCGCCACAAGCGCCGCATAGATAAGACACGCGTTCTTTTGCCACGCGGTGATTCTACGGTGCGGGCGGGTGCGTTAGAGAAAACTGGCGCAAATGCCGCGATATTTATCACTTTGTGTTGGGCAATGCAGACAGCGACACCAATCGAGTCGGAGTTTCGATCGGCGTCGCATAGTGACGAGCATGGGGTGTGCTGTGGTGATGCGCCATCGCGTCACCAAAGTTGGCAAGTGCGCAAGCGCTCTTGTTGTGAACAATATAGTGCGTCTTTGACATTTGTCACAGTGATTGTTGGAATTATTTTGAAATTTGTTGCGCGCGTCATAAGTGAGTGAGTGATTACGATGATGCGCGCATGCTTTCAAACCAACACACTGCCCATACGTTGGAGAATCAATGAAGCACACACTTGATGCGTTGTGGCAACTGGCACGGCTTGCGGTGTTATCCAAAATGAAATTACGCGGCGCGTATTGGAAGTGGAGACGCGACACGGCTTTCGGAACAAACGCATCAACCATGCCGTCGCGAGCGGCGCGCTTCAAGGCCATTCTTGAATATGGCGCGTGGGTTGGACAGATGCGACGACTTGCTTCGCGCGGAGATTGAATGTGCACAACGTGTGGCGCGCGGACATAACTTGCTTTTACAAAACGATTTGTACAAAAAATGTTTTGTGCATGAGTTGACGGTCAACGTTGTGAACGCCGTACTTTGCTGCACTGAAAAATTGAACAGCAAACATCTGGCAAGCATTCAACGGACAGATCAAGTTGATGTTTGTTGGCCGAACTAGTGAATACTCAAAGGACCTTGGCGCGGATCTGGAATTGCCGCGTCACTCATGGCAATTGGGTGGCGACTGACGGAACCAGTGCCATCGACCATGGGGCTGAAACGGCTTCCAACCATGGGAATACGGTGATTTGGAGAGGCTTGGCGCGGCATCAGTGGAGAAATTAAATACAGCACCGCGATGCAACCAATGGAGCCAATCCAGATGTATGAATTCCAACCCATGAATACGAATGCGGCCGTCATAAGCAGCACCATGAGCGAAGTTGGAATGAGACCTTCCCAGGCAAGTCGCATGAGTTGATCAAAGCGAAAGCGAGGAAGTGTCCAGCGAATGGCCATGGCGAATGCGACCATGAAGACCACCTTGGCCATCATCACGGCAAATTGCGCGACGATGAGAAGCAGGCTGCCTTCAGCTGGCAAGTCAAACCATAAACCGAATGGACTAATGCTCCAGCCGCCAAGGAACAGCAAACTAAAGAACGCGGCGCCGGTGATGAGATGGAAATATTCGCCCAGGAAAAACATGGCGAAGCGCATGCTGGAATATTCCGTGTGATAGCCACCAACTAGTTCGCTTTCCGCTTCGGCCAAATCAAATGGCGCGCGGTTGGCTTCGGCAAGCATGCATGTGTAGAAAATAATCGCGGCCACCGGTTGCTGCACAATGTTCCACATGCCGTTGCCTGTTTGCGCCACAACAATTCCGTATGGATCAAGATTGCCAGCCGTCAGAATGATGCAAAGCAGGGACAAACCCATGGGAATTTCATATGAAATCATTTGCGCGCTGGCTCGAAGGCCGCCCAAGAAACTGAACTTGCTGTTGCTGGCCCAACCACCAAGCGCAACACCGTACACACCAAGACTTGCAATGGCCAGCAAATAAATCATGCCAATGCTCACCACGGCGCCGCACATTTTCACACTGATGCCTTCAAGACCAAGTGTTGCGGCAAGACCAAACGGCAGCGTGTCAAAGTTCAGCGTGCCGGCCCATGGAACAATCGTGAACGTGATCATGGCGGGAACCATAAGTAGCGCGGGCGCAATCATGAACAATACTTTGTCGGCGCCCGCGGGAACAAATTCTTCCTTCATTAGAAACTTCAAACCGTCGGCGATGGGTTGCAATAAGCCAAATGGACCGGTGCGATTTGGTCCCACACGGTCTTGCATCCATGAACTCAGTTTGCGCTCCAACATGATTGAGTAAGCGCAGCCAATCAAGATGACGTGCAACATGATCACGATGACGATTAGGCCAACAATGATTTGCATGGTTTGCGGAAGCGCGGGAAGCCACGAGGGCAGGTATTGATTCAGGTTGAGCGACATGTGGGTTGGCATTCTAGGCAGATGCTAAAAAATGCAAGTGGGGGTTGCCAGCGAAGCGGACAAGAATGGCGAAAGGACAATCTTTGTATTGATGGTCGTCCATTTTAAATTTCCGTATTGGACGCCACATTATTGGGCGATCCGCGCGAATTAATTGTGAATCGGTGCTGAGTGATGGTTTTTATTGGCGGCGGAATTAGTCTGAGGCGTCGGTGTTGGCGCGGGTTTGAAAGCGGGGCGTGCAAGGTGCGGGAAATAATCTTGAATTGCAAACACATTCCATGGCTCGGCCTGCATGCCGGCAATGGCTTGCACGGCGGCGCGCGCGCCAGAAATCGTGGTGACAATTGGAACGCCACTGCGCACGGCCTGCGCGCGAATTTTACCTTCATCGGTTTCGCCGCCCTTGCGCGTGGCTGTGTTCAAAATTAAATGCACTTCGCCGTTGCGAATAAAGTCAAGCACGTTGGGTCGCGCGCCTTCAGAAATTTTGCGCAGCACGGTGGCGGGAATGTTTTGCTTGGAAAGCTCGGCGTGCGTTCCGTGCGACGCGAATATTTTAAATCCCATGCGAATAAGCGATCGACCAAGTTCACACACGTGACGCTTGTCGCTTTCACGCACCGAGACAAAAACATTTCCCTTGGTGGGCAACATCACACCGGCCGCAATTTGCGCTTTAGCAAACGCAACAGGCAGGCTGCGGTCCGCGCCCATGACTTCGCCGGTGGAGCGCATTTCTGGACCAAGGATCACATCCACGCCAGGGAATTTTGAGAACGGAAAAACACTTTCTTTCACAGCGAAGAATCCAGTGTCGGGAGTTTCGTGCACGTTCAATTCATCAAGTGATGCGCCCATCATGACGCGCGCGGCAAGACGGGCATATGCCACACCCTTGGCCTTGCTGATAAATGGCGTGGTG
>CAJACJ010000313.1 GCA_903938205.1 uncultured bacterium | reverse complement strand
GAATCGCACAGCAGTTTCAAGGCTCTTTTAGAGGCACAGATGGCTCGCTACACCGGTCCCAAAGTTAAACTTTCTCGTCGAGTCGGCGTTCCAATTGCGGATATCCCGAAGCACACCGCAAAGCGGCAGCTCACCTCTAACGGCATGCACGGTTTCCGTGGCAAGCGACCGAAGCCTTACGGCATTCGTAAAGATGAGAAGCAAAAGTTGCGCTACCACTACGGCGTGCTTGAAAAGCAATTCCGTCATGTGTTGGCAAACGCTGGTCGAACCACTGGCAATACCGGTGAAGTGCTCATGCAACTTCTGGAGCGTCGCTTGGATAATCTCCTGCGCCGCGCTGGTTTTGCCCGCACAATTTGGGCCGCTCGTCAACTTGTTGCTCACGGTCACGTCAAAGTGAACGGTGAGAAGGTTGATCGTCCAAGTTACCTGGTTGAAATTGGTCACGAAATCACAATGCGAGAAGGCACGCACAAACTTGTTCGTGAGAACATGGAAAGCATGTCGAGTCACAATGTGCCAGGCTGGCTTGAAGTGAATCCTGCTCAGTTGTCCGCGAAGGTCACAAGCCTTCCGACTTCGGATCAGATTCCATTCGACGTCAACACCAATTTGATCATCGAGTTTTATCGCTAATATTTGAACCTTCGGGTCTTTGGTTGCCAATTTGGTTTCCAAAGGCCCGAGGGTTCTTTCTTTTCTCGCTTGGAGAAGCGCCATGATGAAATTCCTGCGGAAATACAACAAAGTATTGTTCGGTGTTTTTAGCGTTTTGTTGATGATTACTTTCCTTGTGCCCACCGCTATTCAGGAATTTTCCAAAAGTTCCGCATCATCCAACGCGGTGTGGGCCACGGTTGGAAATGGCGAAAAAATTACTCTGACTGAGCAACAAAAACTCACGCGCCAACTGAAAATGCTGGATGTGCTGCAGTTGCCCATATCCAAGGATCTTGGAATAAAAGACAATCCTGGTCAATGGTATTTGCTGGTTCGTGAAGCCAAACAAGCTGGACTTGTTGGTGGAGCATCCGACGGAAAAAACTTGATGCAGAAAATTGCCGGCGGCGAAGCCAAGCCTGGCGAAGCCATGTCGCAACAATCCATGTTTCTACTGAACGAACTATGCCGCGCTGGCGGATACCAACCGCCGATGGTGTATGAAACACTGGCGGAACTTTCAGGCGTTGCGCGTATGTTGAATTTGGCTGGAAATGCGCCGCGCATCAGTGAAACACGATTGAAATCTTCCGCACAAAATGCGCTGATTGGACTCAGCGCCGACGTGGTTGTGATCTCCGCGGACATGCCACTTCCAACAAATGATCCGCAACCAACGCCAGAGCAAGTTGAAAAACTTGTGAAGGACAATGCCGACATCATGCCTGGAAAAGGTCCACATGGAGTTGGCTATCGTCAAAATGAAATGGTGCAATTGGAATGGTTTGTCATTCCCGCGCTCCAAGTTCGCGATCAACTTGCCAATGACCCGCGCCTTTCCAATGTTGAGTTGCGCAAAGCATTCCTGCGCAATCCCACTTCTTTTGGCTCAAAAATTGGTGAAGTCGATCCAAACTTTGACGCATTCAAAGATCAAGTGCGAACCCAAGTGCTGAATCAACTCACTTCGGATCGCCTGAATGAAATTGTGAAATTCATTGCTGATCAAGCGCAATTGTTCACACGAACCATGCCCAAGGATGGCATCTACGCCAAATTGCCAAGTGATTGGCAATCTCTTCCTGGCCTTCCCGCTTTGGCAACGGATGTCGCGAAACAATTCGGCTTGAGTGCGCCACAAGTTGAAACTGTTGGGCCGAAATCAGTCGCTGATCTTTCCAGCATTATTGGATTAGGCACAGCCACCAGTGATCGATTTGGAACACAACCCACTCCCCTTCGACAACTGATTTCAATGACCAAAGAATTGAATCCAAGTGAAACGCGCGGCGTTCTACAAGTTGGAGTGATTGGACCACCGCTGCGCGCGCCTGATCCTTCGCAAAACAGGAATGATCCAAATCAATCTGGGGCGAATCGCGCTCCGCTGACCACCGATATTTTCGCATTCCGTATCTTGCAGGCCACCCCAGCCCATGCGGCGATCAACGCCGCAGAAGCCGGAACGAAGGCCACGGAGGATGAGCAAAAACTCCTTCGATTTGCCGTGCTGCAAAGCAATTTAGCGGCGATTCAAGCCACTGCGAAAGAACAAGGTTTGGAAGCTTTGGCTCAGCAATACAACACCAAGGTGAACTTTGCTCCGCAAATTCGTGGCGCCGACATGAAGTTTGTGCAATACGGAATGAAAATGCCAACAGCTATTTCCGGTCTTGGCGAAGACGCCACAGTTGTCAATGAACTTGTGAAGCAAACACTTGCTATTCCACAAGCTGAGTTTGCGAACACTCCAGATGCGGCGCGAACATTTGTGGTGGCTTCTCCGGACAAACTGGCCATTGTTGCGGCGCATATTCGTGAAGTGCTTCCCGTGTACGCGGAGGATTTCAACGGACTGTCGGGCGATCAACGATTCCGCGGAGCCATTTCAGGCGAGAATGATCAAATTAAATTGGCGGATGAATTTTCATTCGCGGTCATGTCTGAGCGAAACAAATTCAAGCAGACAAAACAACCAACTGACCCAAGCGATTCCAGTGAGCCAACTCCCCCGCTTGATCCAGTTGGATAAATCGACAGCGGCAGCCGCTACCTGGATCATCAGCAGGCCAGGATTTACATTGGCTTTGACCTGCGCTCAAAGAACGTGATTTCGAATCTGCGTTGACCCTAATTCCAGCGTGAATTAGCTGACTTTCGAACCGGCTTTCACAGGCTTATCAACGCTTAGAAAAACAACGTCGCGGGATTCTGGACCAGGTTTGCCATCGGCGCCAATCACGGCCTCGGCTTTCAAGTCGCTTGCCGCAAGAATCATTCCCGCGCTGACTTCACCGCGCAACATGCGGGGCTCCAAGTTGGCCACAATCACAACTTGCTTTCCAATCAGCGTGGCTGGGTCATACCAAGCGCGAACTCCAGCGCACACTTGGCGCCCTTCTGGCGTGCCATCATCTAATTTCAGTTTCAATAATTTGTCTGCGTTGGGATGCGCTTCCGCAGCCAATACCGTAGCCACGCGCAAATCAATTTTTGAGAACAGGTCGTAGGCAATGGCTGGTAGTGGCTCGCTCATGTTGGATCCTTTAAAAGAATTGTTCAAACTTTTGTAGCGGCGCAACTATCTGCGCCGCGTATTTGTATATCAAACTTCTTATGTGACGATGTATTTTCAAGCATCTCAGGATGAAACTGGGTGAAGCGCCTTGAATGTGGTCACCGCTTCAAAATCCCTATCGCTCAAAAGTCCACCGTCGCTTCTCATGCTCACCGTTTCATCTCGGCGACGACTGCGCTCACAGCGCGGCGCCTCGCGCAGATCAATCACTTGCACGGCGCTGGCGGACTGGTCAAACTTGGCTCGCGAAACTCCGCAAATATCAGCGAAATCATCGGCAAATCTGCTCAAAGTTCCATCGGAGTCGGGCATAACCAAACCAGCGTCCAGGGTGTTTTCAATTCCACGCGCCTTGGCTTCCTCAAGGGCCTTCAATGCCGCGGCGCGCGCGTCCATGACTTTGCTCCAATCCGCGTGCGCTTGATATTGAATATTCAAATAGGTTTGCTCGTGCACCGATACATCGCCGGCGTTCATGGTGCGATAGATCTCGTCCGCCGTGTGCGCCATGATTGGCGCTAGCAATCTGGAAAGCGTTTCGGCGCACGCGCGCATGACAATTTGCGAGCGACGGCGGCGATGCGAATCGGGCCGATCGCAATACAAGCGATCCTTCACCGCGACGCAGTACATGGATGAGAGCGTCTCATTGCAGAACGCATACAGCGCCAAGTGCGCGGCGCGGAAATCAAAACGCACATACGCCT
>CAJACJ010000312.1 GCA_903938205.1 uncultured bacterium | reverse complement strand
TTATGAGCGTGAGTTATGGTTGCGCTTCAAACATAACGGCAGCGCACCCGCAGCGATTTCGATTTCAAGAAGTCCACATGGGGGCAAAAGTGGAGATGACTTTCTATTCGGACTCGCAACAGTCAGCGGACACCGCCGCGCGCGCCGCGTTTGACGAGATTGCCGCGTGGGATCGGGCGCTGAGTGACTATGGAAGTGACTCGGAGGTTTCAACACTTCCCAAAATCACAGGACAGTCCACCGCCGTGCAGGATCGTTTAGCGAAAGCCATTTCAAAATCAATGGAATTCAATCATTCTTCAAGTGGCGCGTTTGATTGCGCACTTGGACAATTGACACAATTATGGCGCACGGCGTTTCGAGAATCCAAAATGCCAAGCGACGTTGCGATCGCCAAGGCAATGGTTCATTCTGGTTGCGCTCATGTCATTTGGATTGAAGCAACGCACTCCGTGACATTTGATAAGCCTGATATTCAATTTGACTTTGGAGCCATTGGACAAGGATTAGCGGCGGATGCTGCCATGGATGTTTTACGCGCGCATTCCATTTCATCCGCATTGATTGATATCAGTGGTGACATTCTGGCGAGCGATCCACCTCCGCGATCAAACGGCTGGTTGGTTCAAGTTGATCCTGAATTTCAAGGTGGACACACACGCGCAGTTCTTTTACGCAACCAAGCGCTATGTGTGAGTGGTGACGCAGGCCAGCCAGGAAAGATTGATGGAAAGACATTCTCACACATATTGAATCCAAAGAATGGTCGACCAATTGATTTACCACGTCAATCCGTAGTCATCGCCAGCGACGCAACTACAGCAGATGCCATTTCCACTATTGCGTGCGTGGTGAGCGTTCAAGAACTCAAGGACTTTGCAATACAGTTTCCAGAAGTTCAGATTTCAATTGAGCGATTGCCAGAGGATGGCGGTATTCAAAACATTGAGCCACTGACAACTTCACCTACGCCTAAAATTCAAGCGGCTCATTCACAAGATGTGACCCCATCCCCCGCCGCGATACCAAACACGCGCTGAAACTGCTTTGAAAACCAACAAAATTGGCTTTATTTATGCAAATTCAACTGTCGGAATTTCAAATTAATTTTGTTTTTCCAGGCACGCGAATCAACGGCGCTGGCGCGTTACCCATTTCAAGTTTGTCTGGACCAAGGTTTTCCTTGCTGTTGACCACTTGATCCCAAGTCACGTCTTGTCCGGTGTACGCCGCCATGCGGCCCATAAGCGCCATGCGACATGAGTTGACAACAAAGTTTCCATCGTCAATGCGCTTGCCGCTGCGAAGCGCCTTATAGAACTCGTCGTGCTCTGTCTGATACATGTTTGGATTTGGTCCATCTGGCGGATAGCTCCATGGATGTTCACCAATAATCTCATGGGTTGGACCCCAGCCATTGATGAAGGCGCTTCCCTTGCTGCCAAGAACAGTGTCGACATTTTCATTGAAACAATTATCTTGCTGGCGACACATTAAAGTTGCGCGGCGATTTCGTGGCCACTCATAGACAACGGCGAAGTTGTCGTAGACATCGCCACGCTCTGGAACATTTTCACGCAGGCCGCGGCCGCCCGTTGCCGTGCATCGAATTGGTGGCTCGTTTCCAAATGCCCAATTTATTTTGTCAATGCTATGAATGGCTTGCTCCACAATGATGTCCCCAGAAAGCCATACATGGTGTTGCCAATTGCGAAGTTGAAACTCCATGTCGCTCCACTCTGGCTTGCGCGGCTTTGTATCCAGAGGGCTTGTGAGATAATCGCTGTGCATGGCCAGCACTTCCCCAATATCGCCGCCGCGAATTCGCATGAAAGTCTCACGCTCTGGCAACGAGTAACGCCAACAAAAACCGCTCATAAACTGAAGTTTTTTGGCGCGCGCGTCTTCGATGCACTTGATGACAATTTGCGCGCCCGCGGCGTCCGTGAACATGGGCTTCTCACAGAATATATTTTTGCCCGCATTAACTGCCGCGCGCAAATGCATTGGACGGAAGTACGGCGCCGTTGCCAGAATGACCACATCAACATCGGTGGCGCATGCCAACTTGCCCGCTTCAAAACCAGTGAAACGTCGCTCAGGCGGAACCATGACTCGAGATCCTTCAGGACGTTTTTTAAGTTCGTCATGCGCGCTCTCAATGCGGTCAGCGAAGGTATCGGCCATGACCCAAATCACAACACCGGGATCTGCTTTCAAGGCTTGCTCCGCTGCACCAGTGCCGCGACCGCCACATCCAATCAAAGCAACTTTTATTTGACTATTGCCAGCGGCTTGCGAAAGAGCACGTCCAAGAACAGGAGCAGCGATTGCGGCGACGCCAGCCATGGCCGCCGTGTGAATGAATTGTCTACGCTGAAAACTTTTTTCGTTGTCCGACTGCATGCGTGGCTCCTCATTAAATTTCTGACGCGATTGGATTTGATTTGAAATGCAAGTATGAAGAGTACGAGCATGTCATCGAGTAATCATTATTTGGCGGCACTGGGTATTGATTCTTGTGGCTTATCTGAAATGGGATTTGTTGCTGATGACAAAGGTACTTCACACGCCACTCGAAATCCCGCGAAAGATGCATTCGCCAACCACCAACGACTGGGTGGAATTTGTGGATCGGTGTCGTTCCACTCGCTGGAAAACGGTCGAATGGCGGCGCAATTCACTCGATCTTCAGGATCGTTGTAGGCACCGCCAACCAGCACGCCTTTGCCATCGGTCGTGGTGACCCATTCTGCGGCGTTGCCTTTGAGATCATAAAAACCATTTTTCATTGGCTTGCTGGTAGCGATTCGGTGTGTGCGCCGATTGGAATTGCCCAAGTACCACGCAATGTCATTCAATGGAATTGCATCACTTGAACCGTGCGCGCACGCGGCCTGAAATTCTTGCACTGTTGGTAGCCGAAAGGTCTTGCCAGTTTTTGCGCTTAGCCACACACAAAAAAGTTTGGCATTTTCTTCACTGACCGAAATTGCGGGAAACCCCGCGTGGCCAAATCCGCGATCCATGGAGATATAGGGTTTGGATGGCCGAGCGATGGCGTCGGCTTGCGCGGGACCACTTCCAGCGTCTCTTGAAAAAACAAAAGCATCAAGAAGTTCCCACGGCACCTCTGTTTTACCAAGCAACACATTGGCGTGCGCGGCACCATGAATGGGAAGCAATTCAATCTCAAGCGCGGTACCACTAATTGCGATTGTGGTGGCCAAGGCAACAGGATAACTTGGCGCAACGGCGCAAGGAATAATGCTGATGACATATGTGGCGACCATGCGAAGTGATGTCATTCAAGTATTGTGACTTGAAATCTCATGTTGAGCAACACAGTAACACTGATTGCTTCAGCAAATTTATTCCACTCATTATTCAACCACTCTGACAGATTCAATTTCAATAAAATGAATAATCACAGCGACGAATGTCTTTGGTTTTTGGTAAAACTCACGCAGTATTTATAAAGTCTCAAGCGAAATAGTCGCACAATTCATTCCATGTCCAACCAATCACCTACCAAAATGCATGACGACACTCATTCGGTATCGCATGGGAAAATCACAATTCTTGCGGCCATTCTTGCCG
>CAJACJ010000311.1 GCA_903938205.1 uncultured bacterium | reverse complement strand
GGGTTTGAAATTATTGGTGCAGGATGACACTGGCGCCAAGGGCGAACTTATCTTTTGGCGCAATGCGCAATACCGACATTTATTCACGCCGGGCCGGCGCTTTGACGCGGTGGGTTGCCCCAAGCCCAGCAGCAATCCACGCTTTCCACCGTCGGTGCATGTGAAAGACATTCGTTTTCAGGATGCGTCCACGCCGGCTTGATTTGAATTTTTGCGCGGCGCGCAATACGTGCTCAAGCTCCAAGACAACATGTCATTCAAATGTTGCGTCGTTGGAAAGTTCAATCATAAAGTTGTATTGAAGTCATGTTGCGCAGTCCTCAATGCGCCGAACATGTGTGTCACATCACAAATTCTTCGCCGCGGCGAATGGATTTGATCGTGGTTCGATTGCGTAAATCATTGGCTTCCAGAGCCGCCATTGGACCAATCTCAATCTTGGCGTCCACGCTGCCATCGGTTCGACGCGGAATAATCACGCCCACGCTTTCCAGCCACGCGCCATTGCGATCACTTTGAATACGGTGGCTACTCGCGGGGCTGTCTTCGCCTTCGGCATTTTTAATTGGCGCAAATTCTTCCATGCGGCTTGTCTGCAGCGTGATGCTTGAGCGAGCCAAAGGAAGCGCGTCGAAAATAAAACATTCAAACTTGTACGCGTTTGGTTTGTCAGGATTCGTGTGCACGCCAGTGGCGGCATCAAAGCATGAAACTTTTTTATGAGCGCGATGCCACGGCAGACGAATGTCGCTGCTGGTGGCAAGTCGCGTTGCGAATTCAACGGAGATCACATGCACCGCAATGTTGGCGGCGCCGAAAGCAAGTTCACCGGCCGCGTCGCGTTGATTCGCCATGGCCGTGGGCAAATCCGAGTATTCAATCACAGTGGTGCGGTTGCCGGCCTCGGTTGGAATATTGCACAGAACACCCACCTTTTCCGCGGCATTTCGCTTGGGAACGCACTTGCTGCTCATCTCGCCGCTGGAACCAGTGGCGCTGACATGCGCGCCAAGAAAGATTGGATCAATCGCGCGCACCAACGGATTGTCAACTTGAAAGTAACTCAATTGCGTAATTCCACGCGTGGACATTTCCTTCAGCGCGCCAGAGCTATGGAGCGCGTGAATGGCACCACCGTGGCCATCAGGATTTGTCGCAATCTCGCCCGCGGCGGACATCAGAATGTTGCCATCGGCGTCGGTGCATGGAACCACTCCTTGCGGAATAAAAACATGCTCTTGTTTTTGGCGGCCAAAATAATTATTGTCGGCGAAGAAGGCGCGCGTGTCAGCGTCGTTCTGCGGACTGGTCATGATGAACCATGGAATGCGCACGCTGTAGCGACGTTCAGAGGCGAGAATTTGTTCCGCGAATACACGAAAGAGTGGCTTGCCCGTGACGACAGTAGCGGGATAAGTTCCCTTGGGTCCGCGCCAACCAAGTCGCGTGCCTTGACCGCCGGCCACCGTGAACGCGGCGACTTGTCCGCGGCGGATCATGTGCTCGCCCGCTTCGCGAAATTCAATGGAGCTTGCCGCGTCGTGATGAATGATGTTGGGCGGTGAAAGAAGCGAAAGGTCGCGCGATTTTTGCGAACTGGTTTGCGCCAGCATGCCAGCGAGTTCTTCCAGCGGTAGCGAATTGATTTCGTTGAGAAAGCGGGACAGGGCCGGCGCGCTTAATTTCTCCGCGCCCACAAGCAAATGCGCTTGCGAGACGCGCTTCAATCGTTCGGTTGTTTCTTGCATTCGGTCCATGTTGGCGTTCAGTCCTTCAATTCATCCTTGTATCAATTGCTAATTTCACTTTTTGGTATTGCCGCTCATTTACTCTGGCGATTCTGGATCGCTCCAGCCATCTGGTCGATGTCGCACAATCAAACCCCGGCGCAAGTAAATCACTTGCTCACAAATATTGGTGGAATGATCCGCGATTCGATCGACGGCTTTCACAACAGCTAGTAGCCGAAACGCAAAGCCCGCGCTGAAGGCGCCGCTTTGAACTTGCATTTCTGTATCAAGCAAAATTTCCGATTTGAATCGCTCCACGGTGTCGTCAAAAAGCAGCACTTGCCGCGCTAATTCAGCGTCCTGTCGTTCAAGCGAACGTGTGGCGTCGCGCAACATTCCCAGCACGCTGTTGGCC
>CAJACJ010000310.1 GCA_903938205.1 uncultured bacterium | reverse complement strand
GTCGCCCCGAACACGCAAGAGCCCAGACCACTGGCGGCAAACTTGTGGCATCAATTGGGTCGGACTGCGCAAGCGACTGGGTAAACGATTCCGCAGCTGTGTCCCATTGTCCAACAATGGCTTCACACTCGCCAGCGCAGCGCAGCAATTCTTGTGCTTGTTTATGCGGACGATTTCCATCGGTGTCCTTTTGGACGCCGAGTGAAATTTCAAGTTGCGCCGCTTCATGAAAGCATGACGCCGCGGCCTGCGTGTAGTTCAATTCACGCAAGGCCGTAGCCAATCCCGCCGCGGTGGCGACTTGCATTTTCAAACGGGCGTTGGTTGGTTCGACGGTCAACCACACTCTTCGCGCCAGAAATAATTTCTCAGCAGCGTTCACAAATTTTTTACCAGCCAGCGCATCAAGGCCACTCGCGGTCAGCGCTTCCACATCCAAAGGCGCAAGCGCAAGCACTTGGTCCCAAGCGCTCAACGCAGTCTCGCGGCGTCCAGCGGCATCAAGAAGACGAGCCATTTCCCGCCACGCCAGCGCATTTTTTGAATCCTCACGCACCACCTTCAACAGCAATTGCATGGCTTGATCCAACTCGCGTTGGCGCGCATGATCGCGCGCCTTGGCCAACCAAGGTGGATTTGACTCTTTCATGGCTGGCGCGGCGCGCTCGCCAGGGGAAATGGGCGAAATAGTTTTTTCGACCTCGCTCAATTCACTACGAGACTTTGAACTCTCCACATTGGATTTCAAAATTATGTATGAAGGCGGCGCGAGTGACTTGACGTCAACCCGCTTCTCCTGCGCCGACTGCGTTTGCAATTGTTCAATTGGTGTTTGCGGTGTGCCGACACAACCACCACACAAGGCGAGCAACATCAAAGCCCAACGCGCTTGGTGCATGCCAACGCCTACTTGCGTGAGGAGCGCTTGGATGGAGAAGCCGTGGTCTTGCGCGCGGTTTTTCCAACTCGTGCGGGACGACCTGAAACCAAATAGCGATCGACGGCTTTGCGAATGGCGACATGCGTGGACACCGCATCCTCCGCGCGAACATGGCGCAGCATGAGTTGCGATATATCCGCCGCGGAACCTGCCGCGGTGAGAATGTCGGACTCCACTAAAAGGCGAATGGAGGTTCGATCCATAGGCACGGCGTGAATATTCAAACCCAGCAAACACACGCGCGCCGCCACAAATGACGGAATACCATCAAGATTTTCAATGTAACTCTTGGCGTCGCGCTTGGGAATAGTGGTGAGATGTTCAAGACTCACCTTGTGTTGTCGCTTGAAAATGTCATGCAGGGACCGGCGCAACAGAACGCAACGATCATGCGCCTCTGGATAGCGCACGCCAATGGTCTCGACCATTTCCTTCACAAGCGACACGCGTAAATCATTGAAGTCAACCATGTCATGTCGAATGCGAGACATGGCGTGCGCGGTCTGATCGCGCGACGCATCGGTGAGAAGAAAACTTTCAATCAACAACTCGATCAAGTCGGTTGGCGGAGTTGGATCTTTCTCAGCGTTGGTGCGGACAAATTGTGCGAACTTGGTTGTGTAGAGATCTGGCTTGGCGGTCATGATTCCTCAGATTAATTTTGGTCTTGGGTGCGGGAGTATGTGAACTGAATTTAAATTTTGAATATGAATTTTATTTTTTACCGTGCTCTGATTCGGCTTCTGAAGAGTCGTCCGCGGGGATTTCTCCGCGCGACACACTGGCTGCGTGCATAGCGGCGTCCAGCGCGGCTTGTTTCTTCAGCGAATCATCAAGTTGAAATTCCAAGCGTGGAAGACGTCGAATTTCAATCTTTTTAATCATGCCCGCCTTCAAACGACCACTTGCGTGGCGCAATGCGGCAATGGCCAACATGCCGCGCTCGCCTGGCAAAACCGAAATATGAAATCGCACCGTTGAGCGATCGGGAGTCATGACCGCGTCAAGCACGCTGATCAAGCAACCTTCAACGCGCGGATCGGACAGACCTTCGGCGATGGCCGACTGCATGGCGCGGCGAAGCGCCGAGGACAATCGTCCAGCGGCGCGCTCATCCGAAGGCTCGTGGTCGTTGCGGTTCATCGTGTGGCCGGCATTGATCGAGTCACGCTTGAAGTGCGGTAGCACTCAAGCACATCGCCCACCTTGATGTCGTTGTATCCGACAATCTTCATGCCGCACTCCATGCCGGCGCGAACTTCTTTGGCGTCGTCTTTGAGTCGCTTGAGTTGTTCCAATCGTCGGTCCTTCTCAACAACAATGCCATCGCGCGTGACGCGGATTTGCGCGTTGCGCTCCACCACGCCATCGGTGACGTAGCAACCAGCGATCATGCCAACCTTGGAAATCTTGAACACCTCGCGCACTTCGGCGTGGCCCAGAACTTCCAACTTAATTTCCGGCGTCAACAAACCACTTGCGGCCTGCGTGACATCGTCCACCAACTCGTAAATGACTTCATACAGCCGAATTTCAACGTTTTTACGCTCCGCCAACGCGCGCGCCTTGCTGCTGCTGGTGACATTGAAACCAAGAATGATGGAGCCCGTGGCCTCCGCCAAAGAGACATCGCTTTCATTGATGCCGCCCACCGCGGAATGACGAACATTCACGGCGACCTCGTCGGTCTTGATCTTGCCCAGAACGGTGCGCAGCGTTTCCATGCTGCCTTGCACATCGGCCTTCACAAGAAGACCAAGTTCCTTCACTTGCTCCTTGCCCATGTGCTCAAAGATGTTGTCAAGCGTGATCTTTGGGGCGGCAAGTTCGCGCTCGCGCTCAATGCGACGGCGCTCGTGCGCGGCGTCCTCGGCGTCATTCAAACTTTTCACGCAGAAGAATTTGTCGCCAGCGTCCGGCATCATGTCAATACCGCTGATGGCGACCGGAGTGCTTGGCCCAGCTGAATCAACGCGCTGTCCCTTGTCGTTGACAAGATCGCGCACGCGACCAAAGGCGCGGCCAATCACAACGAAGTCGCTGCGATTTAAAGTTCCTTCTTGCACGATCAAGCGCGCGACGGCGCCGCGGCCTTCTTCCAACTGCGCCTCCAGCACGGTGCCTTGCGCCAAACCCTTATAATCCGCCTTCAAACCAAGCAATTCCGCTTGGTAATCAAGCACATCAAGCAACTCTTGAATGCCCGTGTTCTTGGCGGCGCTGGTCTTAATGACTTCCGTTGAACCGCCCCACTCCACTGGATTCAATCCGTGCTCGGCAAGCTGTCCATTAATACGCTGGATATTTTTCTCCGTGGCTTCCGGCTTGTCAATTTTATTCAGCGCAACAACAATCGGAACGCCCGCCGCCTTGGCGTGGTTGATGCTCTCAACGCTTTGCGGCATGACGCCGTCGTCCGCGGCAATGACCAAGACAACAATGTCCGTGACCTTGGCGCCGCGCGCGCGCATATTGGTGAAAGCCTCGTGGCCCGGCGTGTCAATAAATGTGATGACGCGATCTTGATCGCCGGCCTTGACCGGAGTTTGAAACGCGCTGGTGGCCTGCGTGATTCCGCCGGCCTCGCCCGCGGCAACGTTGGCGTTGCGAATGCGGTCAAGCAAACTTGTCTTGCCGTGATCGACGTGGCCCATGATGGTGACCACGGGACTGCGTGGACGCTCATCGCTGCGCACACGTTCCTTGAATCCAGCTTCGATGATTTCGGCGGCGCTGCGCGCCTCTTCAATCACCAACTCAATGTCAAACTCAAGCATGGTTTCAAGCGCTTGATCGGAGGTGATCACGCTGTTAATTGTGGCTGTTGTGCCCTTCATAAAGAGCTTTTTCAGAATGTCGCCGGCCTTCACGCCCGTGACGGACGAGAGTTCCTTGATGTTGATGGGCTCGGAAATTTTCACAACACCAGTGACGGGACCTTGTTGTCGCGTGGGCTGGAACGAGGATTTTTTATTTGTCGTGGTCGTGCGATTCTTGCGGAAGAAACCGGTGGACGACATGCGATCTTCACGTTCCTTGATGTCCTGCTTGCTGCGCTCGCTGGCTGGAGATTCTCCACCAGTTCTGCCACGCGTATCGGTCGCGCTTACGCGACGCTTATTTCGATCAGGCGCGCGCGCGGAAGAGCCCGCAGGTCCGCCACTTGGTGGAGCACCAGCACCACCACTTACACCCGCACCACCACCGCCAAATCGCGGACCAGGTCGATATGGACCTTGACCAGCGCCTGGAGTAAATCGTGGACGCGGCGCAGGAATGACATCTGGTGTCTCAACACGAATGACACGCGGACCAGAAAGACTTGTCTTCACAGGCTGCTGCAACATTGGTCCAACGGGCCGAACATCTGTGGGACGCGTTGGCACATTGGCTTGAGCTGGTGGACCTGGTCGTAAAAATGTTTTTGGTGGCACAACTGCTGCCACGGTTGGCGGCGCAACCGCATCGACAACAGGGGCAACAACTGGCTTGTGCGTCTCAACCGCAGCTTGTGGCGCAGTCGAAATATCGACTTGCACAACGGGCGCGCTGCCTTGGTGATCCGCTGTGGCAGGCTCAACCTGGTCGCTCTTTTTTGATGTAATTTTCGGCGTTTTTACTTCATTTGGGGTGGCAACATCCGCCACGGCGGCTTCCACTTTGGGAGCGGCTTTGCGTACAACCGCAACTGGCTTGGGCGCGGTTGGCCTGGCCGCCAATTTCTTGGCGCTTACTTTTTGCCCGGGCTCATCACCGACCTCTTTGGCGCTTTCGCTGGACTTGCCAGCGGCGGGCTTGCTT
>CAJACJ010000309.1 GCA_903938205.1 uncultured bacterium | reverse complement strand
GGCGCAACCAGCGCGGACTACGGCGGAAATTTAATTCAGGAGAGCGAGCAATACGCGCGCTTCTGTTTACAAGCCACGCGCGGCGTTGCGTTTGATGTGATCCACGCGCATGATTGGCTGACGTATCCGGCGGGTCTTGCCATTGCGCGCGCGACAGGCAAGCCCCTTATTGTGCATGTGCACAGCACGGAGTTTGATCGCTCCGGCGAGCATGTGAATCAACCGCTGTACAACATTGAGCGCCGCGGAATGCACGGCGCGGTGCGTGTGATCACCGTGAGCATGCTCACGCGCAACTTGGTGGTGAATCGCTACGGCGTGAACCCCAACAAAGTGGACGTGGTCTACAACGGCGTGGATCTTGATCCCACCGGCGTGGGCGCGGAGCCCATCAAGCGCAGCGATAAAATTGTGCTGTATTTCGGGCGAATTACCATGCAAAAGGGTCCGGAGTATTTCATCAGCGCGGCCAAGCGCGTGCTTGATGTCATGGACGGCGTGAAGTTTGTTGTGGCCGGCAACGGCGACCAAGCGCAGCGCATGATTGAAATGGCGGCGTCCATGGGAATTGGAAACAAGGTTTTGTTCACCGGCTTCTTGCGCGGCAAGGACATTCCAAAAGTATTCGCAATGGCGGATTTGTATGTCATGCCAAGCGTGAGCGAACCGTTTGGTATTGCGCCGCTTGAGGCGCTTGGCCACCGTGTACCTGTGCTGATTAGCCGCACCAGTGGCGTGAGTGAAATTTTGACCAACGCATTGAAGTGCAATTTCTGGGACATCGACGATATGGCCAACAAGATTGTGGCCGTATTGCGTCATCCGCCGCTGCAGCGAACATTGCGCGACAGCGGTTTCTTTGAAGTGCGTGGCATTACGTGGGATGGCGCCGCCGCCAAGGTGGACGCCGTGTACGAGCGCGCTATTGCCGCGGTGCACTAAACCAAATTCGTCGCGAAACATTGTGGCGCCAGCGTGACAATCCCTTCATGCGATTGCAAAACTCGAGTTTGCCGTAGGTAGGAACACTGTGCCAGTGAAAAAAGCATTTTAAGCAGGCAAATCAAAGCTATTTTGAAATTCACACAATCCCCCACTTGTTGGGCAGGAATCCATAGGCGGATGCATCTAGAATGAATTTCTATGGGATTATTTTCCAAGCGTCGTCCAAAAGTTGCTCCCGCATTTCATGTTGCGGCCAGCGCCGATCCAATTCTTGAGGCATTGATCCAAGCCAAGGGCGCGGACATTCTGGCGCGCGCGCGCGACAACAAGTCGGGCATGCTCAGCGCGCAATTTTGGTCGGACAAACTCATGGACTGGTCCATGAAGGATGAGGCGTTCAAGATTCAACTGTTTCGATTTGTGGACGCGTTTCCAATGTTGCGCACCGCGGATCAAGTGCACGAACATCTCACGGACTATCTCACGCAACCAGGCGTGAAGTTGCCGCCTGGACTTGACCTTGGTTTAAAAGCTGGCGGACTTGCCAAGGGCTTGATGACCAAGACCATGAGCAATCAAATCACGGGCATGGCCAGCAAGTTCATTGCCGGTACCGACGCGCAGAGCGCCTTGCCTCAGTTGAAAAAAATGTGGCAAGACGGCGTGGCGTTCAGCGTGGACTTGCTTGGTGAATCGTGCGTGAGCGATGAGGAAGCCGCCGCATATCAGGCGAAATACCTTGATTTAATTCGCAACTTGCCGCAGGCCGTCGCGGCGTGGCCGGGTAACGATCAATTGGAGCGCGACCACTTGGGTCCAATCGCTCGCACCAATGTCAGCATAAAAATTTCGTCGCTGTACGCGCGCACCGATCCAATTGATACGGAAAGTTGCCTGCAAGGTTTAATAAAAGCGCTGCGTCCAATTCTGGAGGCGGCCGTCGCCAACAAAGTGTTGGTGAACTTTGACATGGAACAATTCGCGCTGAAGGACCTCACGCTTGAATTGTTTATGCGTTGTTGCGAGGCCATTCCATTTGAGGCGGGCCTTGCCATGCAATCGTATTTGCGCAGCGGCGATGATGACGCGCGCCGCATTGCATCGTGGGCGCAGAAAAGTGGCCGCGTGGTCACGGTACGCTTGGTCAAAGGCGCGTACTGGGATTACGAAACCATTCACGCGGAGCAACAAGGTTGGCCATGTCCAGTGTGGGCAACCAAGGTTGAAACCGACGCATGCTTTGAGCGCATGCAGAAAATTTTCTTGCAGCATTGCCCGCGCAAAGTGGGCGATGGCGGCACCAAGTTGGCGCTAGGCAGCCACAATGCGCGCAGTATTGCGGCCACTTTGGCAACGGCGGAGCAATTGGGCTTGCCCCCCTCCGCCATTGAGTTGCAAATGTTGCACGGCATGGCGGACGCTTTGAAATTTGCGGTTTCGCAAATGGGTTTGCGCATCCGTGAATATGTTCCAGTGGGTGAAATGATTCCAGGCATGGCGTATTTGGTGCGTCGACTTTTGGAGAACACCAGCAATGAAAGTTGGCTCAAGGCTGGCTTCATGGACAACGCCGATGTGTCGGTGCTGTTGGCTTCGCCGCACGAAAAGATTTCCGCGACAAACACTAAATCAGAGCAAGAACGTTTGGCACTGGCCGCTGACAAGCACAAACTTTCGAACTCGCATCCTGATGTTGGTAATGGCCGCGCGTTCTTCACTGAACCATACCGAAACTTTTCTGTGTCTAGCGCGCGCGAACAATTCGCGGCGGCTATTCGCAAAGCCAGTGTGCCTGTTGGAATTCAAAATGTCTCCGCGCAAATTGCGCGCGACGCTGTTGGCTTGCTTGCGGCGGCGTATCCCGCATGGCGTGACAGGCCATTCACGCAGCGCGCAGAAACTTTGGTCAAGGCCGCGGACGCCATGCGCGCTCGCCGCGACGAATTGTGCGGCGTGATTATTCGCGAGGCTGGTAAAACGTGGCGCGAAGCCGACGGCGACATTTGCGAAGCGATTGATTTCTGCGAGTACTACGCGCGACAAGCAGCAGGCTTGTTTGACCGCGCCAGATTGGGGCGTTTTGTGGGCGAATTGGATGAAATCACGTATCAACCGCGCGGCGTGTGCGCCGTCATTAGTCCGTGGAATTTTCCGCTGGCTATTTGCTGCGGCATGACCGTTGCCGCGCTGGTGACTGGCAACACCGTGGCGGTGAAACCCGCGGAACAAACTGTGGGCATTGCAAAAATCATGTGCGACATTTTGTGGAGCGCCGGAGTTCCGCGCGAGTGCCTGGCTTTCTTACCCGGCCTTGGCGAAGAAGTTGGCGCGGCGTTGGTGCGCGATCCGCGCGTGGCGTTGATCGCTTTCACCGGCAGCAAAGGTGTTGGTCTTGACATTATTCAAGCGTGCGGCGTGGTCGCGCCGCAGCAGGAAGCCGTGAAAAAAGTGGTTTGCGAAATGGGCGGCAAGAACGCCATCATTGTTGACGCCAGCGCCGACCTTGATGAGGCGGTGCTTGGCGTGCGCCAAAGCGCATTTGGTTTTAGCGGACAAAAATGTTCCGCGTGCAGTCGCGTGATTGTGGTGGACAGCGCGCACGACGCGTTCTTGCACAGACTTGTTGAGGCCACGCGATGCTTGACCGTGGGCGATCCCATGTTGCCAGGCACTGATGTTGGACCCGTAATTGATCAAGAGGCCGCGAATAAAATTCGCCACTACATTGAGATTGGCAAGAGCGAAGGCAAACTTGAGTTGCAGTTGCCCGTACCCGCTGGACTGGAAGAGCGCGTTGGAAAACCATTTGTTTCCCCCACTATTTTCAGTGGAATTCGCCCCGAGCACCGCTTGGCCAACGAGGAAATATTTGGACCCGTGCTTGCGGTTATTCGCGCGAGCGATTTTGATGAGGCTTTGAAGATTGCCAACGCCACGGCGTACAAACTCACCGGCGGCGTGTATTCACGCAAGCCAAGCAATCTTGAAAAAGCCAAACGCGACTATCGCGTAGGTAATCTCTATATCAACCGTGGAATTACTGGCGCGCTTGTTGGCCGTCAACCATTCGGCGGCTTTGGCATGAGCGGCGTGGGTAGCAAAGCCGGCGGCGCTGATTACTTGTTGCAATTCACCGAACCGCGCGCCATTTGCGAGAACACCATGCGGCGGGGTTTTGCGCCTGGCGTGGATTGAATTTGCAAGGACGAAAGCATCAGCCGTCGCTTCACGAAAAATGCGCGCAAAGTTTCTTGCCAATCCTGGATTAAATTCCCATACCAGCAATCAGTGGCTCCGAATTGGGACGGAAGCGATCCAGTATTCGATATTGAACCGCCTCCGCAATGTCCTGCGCGCGAATCAATTCTGCGCCGTCTAGATCCGCAATAGTGCGCGCAACGCGGCGGATTTTGTCATACGCGCGCGCGCTTAAACCAAGTTCGGTCATGGCCTGTTGCACAATCGATCGGCTTTCATCATCAAGCACGGCTACGCGATCAAGCGCGACACCAACCAAACGCGCATTGGGCGTTTCACCTTGACGATTCACGGCGCGGGCGCGCGCAACGAGAACTTTTTCGCGCAACTCGGCGGTACTGGTTGCCGCGCGCGTGCCGGACAATGCCGCGAAAGAAACGGCGCGCACCTCAACATGCAAATCAATGCGGTCAATGACCGGACCACTGAGGCGCGACAAATATTGCTCCACGGCGCGGCGCGAACCCTGCCCCATATCACCGCGGGCGGTTGGATTCATGGCAGCAATCAACAACGCGCGCGCGGGAAATCGCGCTGTTCCACGCGCGCGACTGACCGTGACAAAACCATCTTCGAGCGGCTCGCGAAGTGCCTCAAGCACGCTGCGGGGAAACTCCGCGACCTCATCCAAAAACAAAACTCCCTCGTGCGCCAAACTCACTTCACCAGGCCGCGGATTGCTGCCGCCACCAACCATGGCCGCCGTGCTGGCCGTGTGATGCGGACATCGCACGGGCCGCGCGCGCATAAGACCCTCACCCGGCGGCAACACGCCGGCGCACGAATGAATGCGCGTCACTTCCATGCTGCTGGCCAAATCAAGCGGCGGCAAAATGCCAGGAAGCGCGCGCGCCATGAGAGTTTTTCCGCTACCCGCGGGACCAATCAACAATACGTTGTGCCCACCCGCCGCCGCAACACACAGCGCTCGCTTGGCGGCTTCTTGACCGCGTACGCGGCTGAAATCAATCGATGCAATTTCATGCGCCACAGAAATTTTTTCCTGCAACGCCGGCGCGTCTTGAGCGCCGGATAAAATCGCCACCGCGTGTGCCAGCGATGACGCCGCAAGAATGCGAATTCCCGCCACCGCGGAAGCCTCTGCCGCATTTTCCGTGGGCAACAACACCGCATCAAAGCCAAGTTCCTTGGCCAAGATGGCCATGCAAATTGCGCCGCGAATGGGGCGAATGCGTCCATCAAGCGCCAACTCGCCAGCCGCCAACAGGCGACCAAACCCACGCGCGCCCTTCTTACGTTTCAGCGCGCCTGATGCGATCAACACTGACAACGCCATTGGCACATCAAAGGCGGGGCCTTCCTTGCGCAAATCCGCGGGCGCCAAATTAATAGCCACTCGCCCGCCCGGCCACGCAAAACCCGTGTTTGCCACCGCCGTTTGTACGCGCTCCACGGCTTCACGCACCGACGCATCCGGCAAACCAGTCAGCGTGGTGCGCGGCAAACCTTGGCCGCTGACATCCACTTC
>CAJACJ010000308.1 GCA_903938205.1 uncultured bacterium | reverse complement strand
GCATGGGTGTTGGCAGCGACGACGCGCGCAAAATGGGCACGCTCATGGGCGAGCAAATCATCGCCACGGAATTCGTGGCCTATGTTGACCTTAGCACTTCACTGCGCGACGGAACCATCAGTTCGCGCGCCGCGCAAATTGCAACCTACGCGCTGTGTGGCTTTGCAAACTTGCCTTCCATAGCCATTCAAATCGGTGGCCTCAGCGCCATGGCCCCAAATCGCCGCAGTGATTTCGCCGCGCTTGGCCTGCGCGCCATGGTTGCCGGCGCGCTCGCCTGTTGGATGACTGGCGCCGTGGCGAGCTTGTTTATTGGCGGCTAAAGCGTGCGGCGGCGTGATCGCTTAGTCTGTTGAATTGAAACACCACCAAACTAGAAATATGCTCTAGGTTCGCTACTATTGGAAAATGTCTATGTTTTCTTTGAAAAATCCTAACACGCGACCCGAAGAAGAAAAGTATGTTCTTGTTTCACAAGAGCAACCCCAAGAACCATCGATGGATCTTGCAGACTTGGTCGTAGTTGCTTGGCAGAACCGATTTTTATTGGTTGTATCTTGGTTTTTGCTGGCCTCTGCCAGCTTCGCACTTCTTCAGCTGACCACCAAGCTGTCAGCCAAGACGGTTGTAAGAAGCGGAAACATGGGATTGGTGGTTCAAACTCCTGAACAAATTAAAAATCAAATTACAGAAATTATTTTTCCAACAGCGGTCATGGAAATTGAAACAAACCTAAAACACGATGTCTCCGCCACTATCAAAGTTGACATTGCAAAAAACTCTGAAATTCCCGCAATTACCATCTCAAGTCCTGATTTATCTGAAAGCGCACTAAGCGAGTTGCTGCAAAAAGTCACCCAATCTTGGGCAACTGAACAATCAAGGAAAATTGAAGAACAACAAAATCTCATTCACCAAAAGATTGACATGATCAATTCTCAAATTGTGACTTTAAACAACTACGCTGATGAATTAGCGAAATACCCAGACCCGCTTCAACAAGGGGAATCCGGAAGAGTTTTGGTACAAATCGAAACACAAAAGCAAGCCATTTATGAATTCAAGGCCGCGCTTCTCAAGTTTGAATCCCCATTTGTTCTAGAGCCATTTAATATAAATAAATCAGGTTTTGGCAGTGTCCCGCAAGGTATTGCTATGAGCGCCATGGCTGGCTTCTTTCTGGCTTGTGGCGTAGTTTTACTTGTACGTATTGCTCGTACCGCGCGAATCCGGCTGGCAAATTCTTAAATTGTCATTGCATACAACTTGTCATCTTTGGATTGACGATATTTGCCATACCTAAATCTTATTTTCAGAGTAATCTCCTGAAATCATCTTTCTGGAGCATCAAACCGATGGGGCGTTACACATTCATGAAGCGATTTTCTATACATAGTTTTTTTCCCTGTTCTCATTTTTTCCCAAGGGACTTCCTTCGTGAAATCTCATTCTTGGCGAAGCCCAAGCTAACTCACATCACTCATTTCGCACTTGTGACAAGCCTAGTAGTTTTGTTTTTCACAAACTCCGCGGCCCAAGCACGGCAAAACGTGATGTCTGGGTCTGGTGCGACAACTTCTCCTGCTACAACAAGCACGCCAACCACAACTCAAAGCGCAGCGCCGGCCGCCGCCACAACTGGCGCGGCTGCGGGCACAACGCCTGGCGCATCCGCCGCAAACGCAGCTGCGACGCCTGTCAACGCCATTACTCCTAGCCAGACACTTTCTGCACCCGCCGCTCTATCAAGCTCCACCGCAACAGGACCGACCAGCTTCGGCTACGGCAATTTCCGTCCCGGCACTGACCAAATCGCCGAAGGCCCCATTGACGATCAATTTGTTCTAAGCCCTGGCGATGAAGTCATTGTGTCCATCTGGGGCGCCATGGTGGAAAAATTCAATTTAGTCATTAGCGATGAAGGGTTCATTGACCTTCCAAATGAAGGCGGCCGTATTCCCACCAACGGAGTCACGCTGAAAGACCTTCGACCCGTCATTATTCAGCAGTTATCCCAAATTTATTCCGCATACATCAACGCCGCTGACATAAGCAAGTCCACCGCATTTGTCGATGTCCGCCTTGGCAAGGTGCGCAAGTTACTGGTGTATGTTGTGGGCGAAGTCAACGTTCCTGGCGCATACTTAATTAGTGCGGGTATGGCCAACGTTCTCAACGTTCTTAACAATGCTGGGGGTATTCGCGAGCGCGGCACATTGCGCGAAATTAAAATTCGCCGAAGCGATGGCACCACACAAATCATTGATCTCTACCGCTTCTTTCTCAACGGCGACATTGACCTGAATGCGGTCCGCCTGCAACCCAACGACTATATTATTGTGCCGCTGAAAAAAAATGCCGTCACTATTTCTGGCGAAGTCCGACGGCCTATGAATTATGAATTGACCAAACATGAAGGCATGAAAGAACTGCTGGTATTCGCCGGCGGCTTCACCTCCGACGCTTATCTCAAGCAGGCCCAAATCCGCAGGTTTGAGCCAAATTTGGGCGAACTTTATCTGGACGTCGACTTGAACACCATTGAAAAGAACGCCGACAAAAACATTCCATTAGTAGACGGCGATTCCATAAACATTCGCCGCAATGTGCAAGTGCGAAAAAACACGGTCACCATTTCTGGCGACGGAATTCTGCGTCCAGGCACGTATGAGTGGAAGCCCGGCATGACCATGAAGGATCTCATTGACAAAGGCGAGGGCTTGCGCGAGTACGCCTATGTTGAGCGCGCCGATCTAGTCCGCACCGCCGACGATTTTTCCAAGACGCTCACTATTTTCTCGCTAGGCGATCTGTATAAAAAAGATGCCACTGGAACCTTCCAATTCACAAACAACACCGATAAGAATTTCCCACTGCGCGAAATGGATCAAGTCTTTGTGCAGTCCGCATTCGGCATGACGGGCGCGGACCAATATGTCACCCTGGCGGGACATGTGAAGGAACCCGGTAAATTTGTGTTGGCAAAAAATATGACGCTGTACGATCTTATTTTCGTGCATGGCGGCTTTCAAGACGCGGCCTTCACCAAGGCCGCATACATGGATACGGCTCACATTATTCGCAAGATTCCAGGCACTGTGGGCGAGCGAATTATTCCATTCAACTTGGGCGCACTGCTTGCAAATGAACCTACGGCAAATATTCCGCTTGAAGAAAATGATGTCATTAAGTTGTATTCATTCGCCGACCTTGCCATGAAGCGCAGTGTCAGCATTGACGGACTGGTGAAGAAGCCCGGCAGTTACCCAATGGCTGAAAATTTAACGCTGGAAGATTTGTTGGTACTTGCTGGCGGTCTACGCCCAGAGGCCTACAAGGTGGAGGCTGT
>CAJACJ010000307.1 GCA_903938205.1 uncultured bacterium | reverse complement strand
CGCGCGCGCCTCGCTCAGAATGAGATCCATGAGCAAATGAATGTCTTGCACCTTGTTCAATTCCAAGCTGATCGCAACCAATCCATCTTGGCGGTTGCGATGCAACGTGCTGTCCACTTTCAACGACTTTTGCAGATGAGTCACTAGGCGCTCGCTATCGGTGAGCGAGTGCGCTCCCTCATTCAATCGTTTGTGAAGCAGCGCAATTTCCGCCTCGGCCATTCGCTCCCTGGTATGCGCCATGCCTAATTTTGCAAGCGTATTCACGCGTGCGATCACTTCATCTGGCTCGCTCAGGCGTGACATGAAATCCTCCGCGCTGGCCGCAAATGCCGCGGCGCGAATCAATGGATCAGGCAATGGCGACAAGGCGATGCATGGAATGTTTTTGGTGTCCTCATGGCTTGCAAGCGCGCGCAACAAATCAAAGCCATGCGTGCCCGGACCCGTCAATTCAATCGCTATTACTGATGGCGCATCACGAAGAATCCTGTCGAAAGACTGATCGTCGCGACGAATAATTTCAAGTTGAGCAATATCCGATGTCACGGCCGTTCGCAGCAAGTCGGCAGCCCACGACTCATTGGTGGCCAAAATGAAATAGGGTCTATCCAAGGGTTGATTCATAAAAGAGCGATTCTTATTTGGCGACTCGCTCATGGATTTGGAATCCTAGCAAATGAATCCGATAAAAAGAAATCATTTCAATGAATTGGAATGATTGTAAAAAGTGGGACCGGTGGGAGTTGCACCCACACGTCAATTTCTTGACTGCGGATTTTAAGTCCGCTGCGTCTGCTGTTCCGCCACGATCCCGACAAAAATGCGTTGAATACTTTCAAACACCACGTCACATCCATCCAGTACAAACTGTTTGTGCAAAAATTCATAGGCAATGCCATGAAACATTAACCGCTCTTGGCAGCCTCTGACAGTTGCGGAGAATGCCATCCACCAGATGGCATTAAAATTTCATTTGCGGGCTCCGGACCCCATGTTCCAGGCTTGTATTTCATGACTGGCACGGCGTTGTCAAGAATATTTTCAACAATGCGCCATCCTTCTTCAACCACATCTTGACGAGCAAACAACGCTTGGTCGCCACGAATGGCGTCGCCAATGAGCCGCTCGTATGGAGTCATTTCGTCTGGTTGCGCGTCGACGGCCATCAATTCAATGGGCATTCCACCCATGACTTCGCCGTCAATCTTGGCTTGCATGTTGATGCCAATCTCAATGCGAGGCGTGAACAGGAAGCGAACAAAATTGTGCGGGCCTGGTGGCGCCTCTGGAAACACAACATTGGGTGGTCGATGAAATTCAACGCGAACTTCCGTGGCGGAAAGCGGCATGCACTTTCCCGCGCGGATGTAAATAGGAACGCCGTCCCATCGCCAATTGTCAATCATCAAGCGAATGGCGCCCCATGTTTCCGTTTGGCTGTTCTCCGCAACTCCGGGCTCCTTCAAGAAGCCCTCGAATTGACCGCGAACAACATCGCGCGTGGTCAACGTGCGCACCGCTCGGAACAGTTTTACTTGCTCGTCACGCACGCGTTCCATGTCGCTCCACAGTGGCGGCTCCATGCACAAAAAACCAACCACTTGCATGAGATGGTTTTCAATCACATCGCGAATGCAGCCGGTCTCATCGTAAAATTTGCCGCGACCTTGCACGCCAAAACTTTCCGCCATGGTGATTTCAATTTGCTTGATGTACTGGCGATTCCAAATTGGCTCCAGAAACGCGTTGGCGAAACGCGTGAACAAAATATTCTGCGTCGCCTCTTTGCCCAAGTAATGGTCGATGCGGAAAATATGCTTCTCGTCAAAGACCTCATGCAGCGTGGCGTTTAGTTGCTTGGCCGTGGCGCTGTTATGCCCGAATGGTTTTTCAACCACCACGCGCGCGCCCTCCACGCAACCGGCCGCCTCCAACTGCTTGGTCACGGCCCCAAAAAGCACGGGCGGAATAGCCAAATAATGCAGCGGACGCTCGGATTTTCCAAGCGCTTTCTTCAGCGATGTGAACGTGGCAAGGTCGGCGTAATCACCATTCAGAAATTGAAAGTTGTCCGACAACTTTTTGAAAGCTGGCTCATCAATGCCGCGGCCATAGGTGGTAATTCCCTCACGCGCGCGCGCCAGCAATTGCTCGCGCGTCATGTCGCTCTTGGCCACACCAATAATTGGTCCGTCAAAAACATTGCGACGAATCAACGCCTGAATGGTGTCGAACAATTTCTTATGGGCAAGATCTCCGGTGGCTCCAAAAAGAACCACGGCGTCGCAATGCAGTTGAGTGGTCATAAATTATTTTCCCTTCGGCGCAGTCTGCTCAAGATGTCCACCGAACTCATAGCGCATGGCGGAGCACAACTTGTCTCCAAACAACGCCGCGCCACGGCTTGCAAAGCGCGCGTACAACGCGGCCGTCAACACATACGCGGGCACGCCTTCGTCAATCGCCGCGTCAATGGTCCATCGACCTTCACCAGAATCGCTCACGCGTCCGTCAAATTTGGTCAACTCTGGATCAGCGGCCAGTGAATTGGCTGTCAAATCAAGCAACCAACTGCTAATCACGCTGCCGCGGCGCCACACTTCGGCCACATCGGGCAAATTAAATTTGTACATGTACGCCTCTGGTTCACGCAGGGGAGTTGTCTCCGCATTCTTCTCTCGCGCGTGCATGCCCGCGTCGGCGTTCTTAATAATGTTCAAACCCTCGGCGTACGCCGCCATAATTCCATACTCAATGCCGTTGTGAACCATTTTCACAAAGTGTCCGCCGCCGTTTGGACCGCAATGCAAATAGCCTTGCTCCGCAGTGCCTGGCATATTTTTGCGCGCGGGAGTGACAGGAATTGATCCCTTGCCTGGCGCAAGCGCGCTGAAGATTGGATCAAGACGTTTCACGCTTGCCTCGGGTCCGCCAATCATCTGGCAGTAACCGCGATCAAGACCCCATACGCCGCCAGAAGTTCCAACATCAACATAGTCAATGCCAGACTTGGCCAATTCCTTGGCGCGTCGAATGTCGTCCTTGTAATAACTATTGCCGCCGTCAATCAGCGTGTCGCCCTTGGAAAGGTGCGGCGCAATTTTGGCGATGGTCTCGTCCACATACGCGGTTGGAATCATCATCCAAATGCTGCGCGGCGCTGG
>CAJACJ010000306.1 GCA_903938205.1 uncultured bacterium | reverse complement strand
GGATACATGTTGATCGCGCATGAAGGCGCGCAACGTGAACGCGTGACGCGCGACGTGTCCGCCGCAATTGAAACATTTGGTTGGCATCCAGCGGCTGATTATGTTGTTGAGATGGCGGCCAATGGCTTAGCGCGCGTTCACAACAAGCACACAGAAATTTTGCGATGGCAACCGCGATTATTTGGCGCGCACAATGTGCTCAATGGTGCGGGCGCTGGAATCATGGCCTTGAAACTTGGCGCCGATCGCGCCAGCGTGGAAGAGGCGCTGACTTCTTTCGCCGGAGTTGATCGACGCCTTGAATTTGTTGGCGAGAAAAAAGTTGGCACCGAAAGCATTCGCGTGTACGACGACTATGGGCACCATCCAACCGAAGTGCGCGTGACCTTGGAAGCCTTGAAAAATGCCACGAAACCTCGGAAATTGATCTGTTTGTTCCAACCGCATCAACACAGTCGCACTCGGCTTTTGCTGGAGGATTTTGGCGCGTGCTTCACAGCGGCCGACCACGTGCTCTTGACGGACATTCACTTTGTTCGCGACGCGCAGAGCGAGCGAGCGCTGGTATCGAGTCAGGATGTCGCGGACCGAATTCGCAAGCATGGCGGAACCGTGGAATGCGTAGGCACCATAGAGGCGGGAGCTGCTCGCCTGAAAGAGATTGCGCAAGCCGGCGATGTTGTGGTGACCATGGGCGCCGGACCAGTTTATCGAGCGGCGAATATGTTCCTGGGAAAGTGATCCACATGAACGCCTCCATGCCAACATCGCTGACCGACGGACTGGACGCCATTATTGAAATGGACGCGCCCTTGGCCGGGCACACATGGTTTGGTGTTGGCGGTAACGCCGACATGCTTGTGCGCCCCAAAACGGAAGCGGCATTGAAAGAATTAGTGCGCCGCTGCCACAATGAAAATAAAACTGTTCGCGTGTTGGGTTCTGGAGCGAACTTACTGGTTCTAGATGAAGGCGTTGATGGCGTAGTGATTAAGTTGGATCAACCCGCATTCACGCAGTGGACATTGCGCCCGAATGGCGAAAGCAACAAAGTGCTTGCGCCCGCGGGCGTGGATGTGTTGAAACTTCTCAACGCCTGCGTGCGCGAGGGGCTTGATGGACTCTGCCAAATGGCTGGAATTCCCGCAAGTATGGGCGGCGCGACGCGCATGAACGCGGGTGGCAAATTTGGTTGCATTGGCGACGCCATTCATTCGGTGGCCACCATGAATCATCGCGGCGAAGTCCGGGTTCATCCCCATAGCGCGATCCAATTTTCATATCGACATTCGGGATTGCCACAGGATTTAATTCTGTGGACGCTCTTGCAATTGAATCCAGGCGACCCAGTTGCGCTGCGTCAAAAAATGCTGGAGATTTATCAATTTAAAAAGGACTCGCAACCCTTGGCGGAACATTCCGCTGGCTGCCTCTTTCGAAATCCCGTGACGAGTGATGGCACACGAACCAGTGCGGGACGATTGATCGATCTCGCTGGAATGAAAGGCTTCACCCATGGCAGCGCGTTTGTCAGCGCGGAGCATGCCAATTTTGTGTGCGCGCACAAAGCTGGCCGCGCCAATGATGTGCTTGAACTTGCGCGCATAATTCAAGATCGCGTTTTGCAAAGCCAAGGTGTGAACATTGAAATGGAAGTCGCCGTGTGGGGTCGCTCATTTCAACCCAAGGAGAAAAAATAATGCGAGTACTTGTGCTCAAAGGCGGTCCCGACGCGGAGCGTGAAGTCAGCATTAAAAGCGGCGCGCAGGTTGCCGCCGCACTCGCGCGCGCCAATGCGCAAGTGAATGAAATCACGATTGATCGGCTTGAACTTGCTGAATTACAGGCGCTCTCTGGCGACGTGATTTTCCCGGTACTGCACGGACCTTGGGGCGAAGGTGGCCCTCTGCAAGAAATTCTGGAGCAAGATGGACGGCCCTATGTTGGATGCGGACCCGAAGCCGCTCGCCTAGCCATGGACAAGACGGCCACTAAAAATGCCGTTGCCCAAGCTGGCGTGCCAACTCCTGCCGCATGCGAAGTGGTCATGGGCAAGCCCATCACGGTCAAACTTCCCTTAGTGATTAAACCATCCAACGATGGCTCAAGCGTGGATTTAAGAATTTGTCGCACGCCAGAAGAACTTGTATCAGCGCGTCAACAACTTGAAGGACGCAGACCCCGGTTGCTTGCGGAGGAATACATTCAAGGCCGTGAATTCACGGTGGGCATTCTCAATGGAAAAGTTCTACCGCTGATTGAAATCAAAGCCAACAGCGGCGTGTACGATTACCAAGCCAAATATTTGCGCAATGACACGCAATACATTTTGGAACCAGATATTTCCACCGAAGTGAAGAACGCCATGAACCGGTACTCGCTTCTGTGTTGGCAAGGACTGGGTTTGCGCGACGTGGCGCGGGTGGATTTCATGGCCGATGAGCGCGGACCTTGGTTTCTAGAGGTCAACACAATGCCTGGGTTCACCGATCATTCATTGGTGCCAAAAGCCGCCAAACATGCTGGAATATCAATGGAACAGTTGGTGCTTGAACTGGCTCAAGGCGCACTGAATCGCGCCGCAAAATTGCATGTGTAAGTGGGTCTTTCAGTGGATCTTGGCGCCATAGATCCATCCCAGCGAAATCCATTTGAAGGCCTAAGTGACGGACATGGCTGTTGCCCATATTTGGGACCTCATTTCATGGCCATGATTTCTTTACTTCCTAGGCAAGTCTGACCGATTGAGGAGAGTAATGGCCTCCCGTAAACGATCGTCACCCAAGCGCACCTCCACCGCTTCTGGTTTTAAATTTTCCCTGAACCTGCATTGGTTGAAATCAAAACCTGTAATTGTGGCAGTTGGTTGGACAGCCTCATTCGCGCTGATGGCGTTGGCCTTGGGAATGGGCGTTCCAATTCTCTCGCGCGAGGCTGCGTCACGCAAGAGTGACTTGCCATTTCAAGTGGTGTTCTCATCGCGTCCCGCTTGGATGAGCGAGGCCGACCTCACTCCACTGGCGGATGTGGTTGCCGACAAATTGAATGGCTCACCAATGGATCGCGATGGACTGACCGAGTCACGCCGCGCGCTGATGAACACCGGTTGGTTCAGTGAAATTAAACAAGTGAAACGCAGTGGCATGAACGAGGTGTATGTGGACGGAATTTGGACCACGCCCTTTGCCGTTGTTCGCGAGGGTGGCTACGACCACTTGATCGACGTTGACGGAAAATTACTGCCCCGCTGCTACCGCGCTGGCACTGCGCCCAGCAGCATGATTCGAATTGAAAATGCGTCCTTTGCTCGACCCGCGACATTTGGCGCGGATTGGGCGGGCAAAGATATGCGTGGAGCAGTTGCATTGGCCCGCATGATTGATGATCACGCATGGCGCGGACAAATTGCGTGCATTGATTTGGAACACACAAAAGATGACGGATGCCTTCGCATGAAGACCAACCGTGGCTGCACAATTAAATGGGGACGCAGTCCTGGAAGTGAAAGCGCGGCGGAAGTTCCGGCGCGTCAAAAAATTGAATATCTGCAGTGGCTCTTTGACCACTATGGACGAATTGATGCGGGCTGCGACGACGAATTGAATTTACTCTCCGACTATGTCGGCATGCGCTGATTCACTCTGTTGCGCACGCGTATCAGCACCACACTCTTGGATAATTGCACTAATCTGAAGCCATGATTCTGCCACGCGGACTTGTCTTCATCACCACCTGCTGGATTTTCGGCGCATGGTGTTTATGCATTGGCATTCGCCCGCCCATTCAACCTTCCATCGCCAGCTACCTTCCAGGAGTTCGTCTTTTCATATCGGCCATGTCCGTTGGATTGTGCGTTGCGTGGCCCATGCTGCGACTCAGTGAACGACCAACTCAAGCGCCTATTCGACAAGTGATGATTGATTTTTTAACCATAGCCGTGCTGGTGCATGTGGTGCTGTGGCCGCTGCGTTTGGCTACAAATTGGTCGATAAGCCGCATGGGATTGATCGATCTATTTATTTTTGCATGGGGTCTTCTGATTGCGGCAATTCTTGCGCTGACCACCGGAAGCCGTATGGCGCTTGAGCGCGTGGCCGCCATGATCTTGATTGTGATGATCTCATTAATGGGACCGATCGCCTATTTTGTATGCCTGCGTATGAATTGGCAAACTCCGCCACTTTGGCTTGATGGGCCGATCTTGGGTGTATTGCGCGACACGCTTGGCGGTGGCCTGAACCCCGACTCGCTGTCATGGAATTCCACGTACGGCGTGTGCATTGCGGCCGCGGCAGCGTGGTTGGTGGTGATATTGCTTGGCGTAACCGCTTCCAAACCCTTGAAAAATGCCTCGCTTAATCATGGTTAAGTTTGTATTCTTATTTCTCGCGGACCATTTGTCCGTATAGCCAAAGGCAACACCATGGAAATGATCTCCCAAACCGACAAAGAGCGGCTCGAAGCACAACTTTCAGATTGCTTGAAATTTCGTCCAGTCATCGCTGGCCGAATTGCGGAGGCTCGCGCCCAAGGCGACCTGAAGGAGAACGCGGATTACCACGCGGCGCGCGAAGACCAAGCCATGAACGAAGCCAAGGTTCGTGATCTTGAAGCCAAATTGTCGCGTGTTCAAGTCGCCGGCGAAATTGATGTGCCGCTTGATATGGTTTTTCTTGGAGCCGTTGTTGTGCTGCGCGATGTAAAAACCAATCGCGATGAAAAGTTTCGACTTGTCGGACAACTGACTGATGACTCAAGCGATGACTACATTGAAGTCACGGGATCAAGCCCAATTGGCGTGGCCCTGATGAAAGCGCGCATTGGCGAAACAGTTCGCGTTGATTTGCCCAAGGGCGAGCGCCGATTTCTGATCGTCAAAATTGAAGGTTAAAAAACCATCTTGAATATTGCAATCGTCGATCCAATGTTTGTCGTTGGAGAGTTCGCATTGCAAATTTTTATGGCCGTATTAGTCCTGCTGCGCAAAGGCAATCGCCCGCAAGTGGCCATGGCGTGGATGGTGGTTGTGCTTGCGGTTCCAATTGTTGGAGCGATCGCCTATCTACTGGTTGGTGAAACACGATTCGGCGCGTTTCGAATTCGTCGCCACGCAAAAATAATTGCGGAGGTTGATTGTCCCGCCAACCATGTGCATCACGATTCGCGCACCCGCCACTTTCAACTGGAGCCAGCGCAACATCAAATTGCCGCCGTGGCTCAATTGGCAAGCCATTGCGTTCCGTTGGCGGGCAATAAGCTTTGGTTGAGCGGGGATTCGCAGGAAGTCATCAACCACATGTGCGACGACATTGATCAAGCGAAATTGCATGTGCATTTGCTGACCTACATTTATTTAGCCGACAAAGCTGGTCAACAAGTGGCGCAGGCATTGCTACGTGCGGCCAGTCGCGGCGTTTCGTGCAGACTTCTCGTTGATGGAGTGGGCAGCAAGGATTTTCTGAAGAGCGCGCTTCGAAAAAAACTGCAGCAAGGCGGCGTCAACGTGTGCGAAGCCTTGCGCGTGAACATGTTGCGCTTAATTATCAGCAGGTTGGATATGCGCAATCACAGAAAATTCCTTGTGGTGGACGGCGCGGTGGGTTGGACTGGAAGTCAGAACATTGCGGAGGCTGGATTCGCGCCCAAGGCCAAATTTGCGCCGTGGGTGGATTGCACTGTTCGCATAGCGGGTCCACTGGTCAAGGAACTGCAAATGATTTTTATAGAAGATTGGTACATGGAATCGCAGGAGGACATAGACGCGCTTTTAAAAATCGAGCCCGCGTACGAAAGCGATGGCATGATCGCGCAATCATTCGCCACCGGTCCCAACTTTCAAAATGACGCCGTGACGCAACTCATTCAGTCCGCCGTGCAAATTGCCAACGAGGAAATTGTGCTGACCACTCCCTACTTTGTTCCTGACTACGCCACTCTGTCAGCATTGGCCGTGGCGGCGCGGCGTGGCGTGCGCGTGCACTTAATGGTGCCGGCGCGCAATGACAGCATGTGGGTTGGCTTGGCAAGCCGCAGCCTGTTCCGAAATTTGCTGGAGTGCGGAGTGCGCATTCATGAATTTCAAAAAGGTTTATTGCATGCCAAGACCATCGTGGTGGACCGCTCCACGGCCATCGTGACCAGCGCGAATTTGGACAGGCGAAGTTTTGAATTGAATTTTGAGGCCGGCATTATTGTGTACAACGCAGATTTCGCGGGCCAACTACGCTTTTTACAGAGTAAATACATCGAGCAAAGCACGGAAATTTTGGTGGAAAAATGGGCGCAGCGACGTTGGTTTGAACGCCTCATTGACAATGCGGGCGGCTTGCTTAGTCCCCTTCTGTAAATATGTTTTTACCAGATGGCGGGCGCGCCTTCTCATTCAGAAATACTTTTAATTCAATTCATCAATCCAGGCCTGCTGAATGGCTTCGAGAATTTTCTCGTTGCTTGGATGGCCAGGCTGCTCTTGGAAATCTGCCAAACTTTGCACCAGTGATTTTAGTTTTGGAAACGCAATGGTGAGCGGATCCATTTCCGGGTGCGCATCCACCAACGCTTCAGCGATCTCCACAACATCAAGCCAGTGCATTTTATTTTCCATGACGCGACACACTCCATGTGAAAGTTCTTGATGTCATTATGGCGAACCCAAGCGCGTATTAATGAGGAATTTCCTTGACCGCGTTGCGATTCCACGAAGGGACTTGAATTTCAATCACGCCGTTGCTGATGATTTCACATTGGCACGACAAGCGACTGTTGCGTTGAAGACCAGGCGCCTCTTCAACGCGATCCTCCTCCGCCTCCGTCGCGGGACTGAGATGCTCCATACCCTTCACGACATAAATATGGCAGGTACTGCACGCGCACACGCCGCCACACGCGTGCTCAATGTTGATGCCATGATCCATGGCGACTTCTAAAACATGCTCACCCACGCCGCCCATGAGTTCCCACTTTTCCTGCTTGGTGCTGGTTAAACCCGCGGGATCTTCCAAATGGAAAATCACGGGAACAATTGGCGGGCCGTGCTCATGATCGGATCGTTTTAAATGCATAGAAACCCATATTAGGGAACCATCGCCTTTTTTTCTTGCATAGGTTTTCGCGGCTTTGGCGATAGGCTTGCCCCATGGATGTCCTTGGTCTGACCAGCGATGAATTTGTTGAGCGCTTGCAGAGTCGGCGCGCGCGCAGAGAAGTGATGCTGAAGTACGCCGCCGTGTATCGCCGCGACGAGGCCGAGGCGGATTTTGCGCACGCTGAACTTCCAGAAATTGCAAAGACGCTGGTGGATGGCGAGACCGTGAAGTTCACGCTGAAGGTTGGCGGCGGACTTGAAACTGAAAGCGTGATTATTCCCATGCCGCATACTGGCGGTGGATTTAGCCGCACCCTGTGCGTGAGCAGTCAAGTGGGTTGCGCCATGGGCTGCGGGTTTTGCGAGACGGCGCAAATGGGTTTGCTGCGCAACTTAAGCGCAGCGGAAATTGTGGCGCAGTGGTTCGCGGCGCGCCACCGAATTGAAAATACTTTTGACGGTGGCCGCGGATTTCTCATCAAGAACATTGTGTTCATGGGCATGGGCGAGCCCACGGAAAATTTGGACGCGGTTCTGCACGCG